>CAMTPG010000006.1 GCA_947074335.1 uncultured Parabacteroides sp. | reverse complement strand
GCATACAGATTCATTTTGCCCTGCAGCCCCGAATAGGAAATATCCTTCGGCACGGTAAAGGTAAAGCTGAAGCGCCCGTTGCGCACCGAGTCATTCCCGATATATAAAGTATTGGGATAATCGGTGAAGCTGAATGGATCGCGACTGATGTTGTTATTATTCAGACAGGTCACGGTTATTTTGCTGTCTTTTATCGTAGGATTGATTACGCCGTTGAAATCGGCAGCCAGATCGCCGTCGGTATCGGCCACATAACCTTCGACGGTGATTTTTTCGAGTGCACGAAACGGAATCGGATCGCCGTGGGCAAGCTGTTCGTTTACATGCGTTATGTGCATGCGGTATTCGGGATAGGCCAGTGTCAACGCCGGATCACCAATCAGACTGAATCCCAGCTGATAAACGGCCGAGTTTGTGGTGGCAATCTTCTGCTTGGTAGCTTTGATGATATCGCCCAGTGTCTGACGTTTGCCGTTTTTCTTCTCAAACAGGTTGCGCACCAGCTGGTCGTTGATATTTTTATTGGAATTTGAATAGGCTACACGCGTGGTGGTGAAAAGTGCGATACCGCCGCTTTTGGCATTGAGCAGCACATCTTCGCCGGCCGAGGTGTTGATATCGTCGAAGCGGGTAAAATCGCAGGTGGCGGTTACCCAGACAGGCAGTTTGGCGTATGTGGCCTGTGTAATATCGGTCTGTGTAATAATCTTTTCGTCGCTCCAGGCGGTAGTGTTACCATGGCCGGTGTAATTAACCAGGAATAAACCGTCGCGCAGTTGTTTCAATAAACCGGCACGCACATCGGGATATCCGCTCTGGCCACCCGACTGCTCTTTTTTGTAGGCATCGAAATAGAGTTTATTCACCAGGAACTCGGGATGATTCTGTTGCAGATAGGTCGACATATCTTCGGCCTGCTGCATATAATCGTTGGAAAAATTGTCGGAGTTGCTGCCATCGTCGGCTACAAAACAAAGATTATTCTTCCAGGTTCCCGTTTCTTTATTTTCCATGTAGCCGATAACCTTGTCTACAACCTGCGTGGCCTGCGCCACGGTTCTTACCGGAAAGCGGCCGATACCGAGATCTACTTTTTTATAGCCCAGCGCCAGATTATGATCCTCATCGTTGAGAAAGCCGAAATAATCATCAACCACAT
Organism: uncultured Parabacteroides sp.; assembly: GCA_947074335.1. Taxonomy (GTDB): domain Bacteria; phylum Bacteroidota; class Bacteroidia; order Bacteroidales; family Tannerellaceae; genus Parabacteroides. Next base: position 21,876 of record CAMTPG010000006.1, on the reverse strand, counting down.
ACGAATGTTGATTCAGAGATTGTTCGGTCTGATAGGTAATCAGCATATTGGTCATGTCAATCTGTTTCCAGGCTGATGTAAGCTGACGGTTATCGAAACTGCCGTCACCAAACAGCAGGAGATATTTCGGTGCATCGGCTTCGGAAGTTTGCCGGCTGTAAAACATTTTCATAAAGCGGCGAATGGCACTGGCATCGGGAGTTCCGCTCGAAAATTCATTGTATACGGTTTCGGGAGTCACCACCTGAACCGTGAGGTTGTCTTTTTCGCGGTGAGCGGCTGCCAGTCGTTCGGCCTGTTGCACAAAAGCCGGCGGCGCCAGAATAATCATATCCTGTTGCGCAAGTCCGTGCAGGTTCTGATTCGCCACCTGACCGATAACTGCAGGCGAGGGCAGCTGTGCCGGCTGCACGGCCACAAATTCGCGCAGAGCAGAGGCGGCAGGAATGGCAAACGTCAATTCGGAACCGTTCAGCACAGTTTCCATCAGGGCTGCCGGCTGCGATTCGGTCACATCGAATATCAGCGTGTTGGCATTGGCATTCTGCACCACAAAACGCGAGGCATTGTTGCAGGCCGAAATGCTGCGAAAAAAAGTGGCACTGTTATATATTTTCAGTTCGCGCTTCATCTGAAGGCGGAAGTAGTTGAGGCGGGCATTTTGCTGACCGGTGCGACTGTAGGTAACATTGACCCGGAAGTTCTCGCTTTTCGCACCTTCCCAGTCGCCACGCACATGCGTGCCTTTGGCCGTTACATACGTTTCTGCCGAAGAGGTTTGCTGAATCGTTCCGCGCACCAGCGCCACATCATTAATACTTAATGTGGCATTCGAAGATCCGGCTGTGGAACGTGCAATAAAGTTGAGTGTGGCAAATCCGGGATCGGAAGTGATGCCCGGCACCGAGACCGAAAAGTCCTGCGACACATTGATCTCGAAAGATTCGCCATACAACTCGCGACCGGAGCTGTTGACCGATACCTGATCTTTTTCCCACAGATAATAATCATCGAAAGTATTGATCTGTAAAGTTGCGCCGTTCTCCGACGAAACCGGTTGCATTCGCAGCGGCGCTTCAGATTTCTCGGTAACAAAATAATAACCGGCAGTAGCATAGGGATTGTTGGTATGTACAAAACCATTGGTAGCATCATACTCCCATTTTATCGGCCCTTTGCCGTAAAACAGCAGATAATCTGCACCCTGATAAAGTGCCTGTTCGGGCAAATCATCCACAAGCGGTTTCGAGAAATCCTCATCAATCGGCCAGCCGCCATATCCGTAAACGGCTACTTTATTCAAATCGGAGAAACCCATACTGCGCAAATCCGAAGTGGTGAGTTTATAGATTCCGGTTTCGCTGACCTGAATCTTTACCCATCTGCCGGTTTCGAGCACTGAGTTTGCCGTATATTTATAATCTGAGCCCCAGGCCGCAGCCAGGAAACAAATCGTGAATAAAAAAGAATAAAATAGTCGTTTCATGTGTTCATTATCTTACATAAAAGTCGAGCAATTTTTGCTGACCCAGATAGCCCTGTAAATGATCATCAATCTTTACGGGACCAACGCCGGCAGGAGTACCGGTGAAGATCAGATCGCCGATTTTTAATGTAAAGAAGCGACTCACATACGCCACAATCTGATCCACGGTAAACAGCATATCGGCTGTATTGCCGGCCTGTACCGTCTCGCCGTTGATGTCGAGATGAAACGGTATGGCCTGCATATCGCCTGCCTGTTCTTTGGGAATGAATGATCCGGTTACGGCCGAGTTATCGAAAGCTTTCGAGAGCTCCCAGGGCATTCCTGCCTCGCGCAGCCGGCGCTGCCAGTCGCGTGCCGTAAAATCAATGCCTACCGTGACTTCGTTATAATAGCGATGCGCAAACCGTTCGGCAATATTCTTTCCCAGCCTGTCGATCTTTACCACCAGCTCTGTTTCATAATGGATTTCGGAAGAGAAATCAGGTATAAAAAAGGGCTTTCCGTCCTTCAGCAAAGAAGAATCGGATTTCATAAAGATAGCAGGCTCTTTTAATTCTAACGAATGATGCATCTCTTTATTGTGATTTGCATAATTCATTCCTACTGCTATTATTTTCATATCTTACTGATTGATTGAATTCAGCCTGTTGAACATCACGGCGAGGTGCGCATACATGGAGGTATTTTGTACTACAATGTGTTCGGGTACGCGGATCCGGAAAGGGGTAAAATTCCAGAGTGCTTTGATGCCGCCGGCAATAATCTGTTCGGTTACTTCCTGTGCCCGTTCTACCGGAACGGTTATAATTCCGATGGTGGCACCATATTTCCGGATCTTCGCCGGAAACTCATCCATATGATATACCGGAATGGAATTAATCGTGGTGCCGGCCAGTTCGGGTCTCACATCGAAGCCGGCTACAATATCAAGCCCGTATTGTGTAAGTCCGGAATCTTGCAACAAGGCAGCGCCCAGACTACCCACGCCAAATAAAAAAGCTTTATGCTGTGAGGTAAAACCCAGAAACGATTCGAGCACATCTACCAGTGTGGCTATTTCGTAGCCTACACGTGTTTTACCCGAAACATTGACATAAGAGAGATCTTTGGCCACCTGACTGGCATCCACATTTATCTCTTTGGCGATTTGAGTGGACGAAACGAATGTTTCGCCTTTGCCCTTCATCAATTTCAGAAAAGCCAGATACCAGGGTAAACGTCTGAGCGTTGGCTCGGGTACTTTCCACATCTGTTTTATATCGTCGTTTGCCATTGTGTCATTTTATCCGTAAAGCTTACAAAAATACGATTTTGTTCGGGTTAGCCCAAGTAATTGAGCCGAAAAATAGTGTGTTGTATAACCGAAGAAACTAAAAATCCGACAATCCCAAAAAGAGTCTGACAGATTGTTTTGATAAATTACGGGATTGGATAGCCGGTAAAACAGAGTACAAGAAATTTTTATTCCTTCGTCATCCAATTTTAATGGCTTTGCAAAGGAATAAAAATTTCATCACGATCTGTTAATCCGGGAAAACAGAGCATCAGTCAGATAAAAGAGATGGCTCCGAGTGTTCTCCTTTTTGTTTTCCCGAAATCTGCCGCATTTTATTTCCAATATTTGAGATATCCCGTATTTCCGGAAATAGGTGTTACCTCAAAAACCTGGTTACAATCGAAATCCAACAGATGAATGGCCTGTTCTGCTACATTCAGTTCGTCGGTAAGTGCGGCATTAATAAAGGCTTTGTTTTGTGCAGTCGATTCGTACTGCCAGCCGTCACCGTTTTTATCGATAATGGTGAATTGATACAAATCATTCGGGTGCATTACCAACTGATCATTTCCGGGTGTAAAGCCGGTTACAAATATCAGTCCGTCGAGCGGAGAATCCACCACATTCGAAATCAGTTTATAATCTTTCTGATTAGTACCGATCTGATTGATCTTGTTAATTACATCTACACCACAAATAATGCCCATCGACAGGCCGGGATTTGCTTCACCATGTAACTGGGCAGCTTTGCAAAGCAGGGCCACTTTGTCGTTGTTGGTGATATATTCGTCAATGATTGCTCTCGGATTGTCAGCAACGATGCAATCATATTGGGGTTGTTGCGGAACGGGGACCTCTAAATCCTGCGCAAACAGCGGCAATGTTAAAAATGCCATTCCTAATAAAACGATAAGCTTTTTCATCTCTCTCTATTTTAGTTCATAATCTGGGTTATTTATCGGTTCCGGACAATTCGGTAACATCGAATATCTTTTTAAAATCCATGTTCAATACACGGAGAGCTCTTTCCAATTTCGGCATTTCGTCGGGTAAAAGCCGGTTTATATATTCCCGGTTATGGTCTGAACTTTCAATCAACCAACCCTTTCCCTCTTTAGTAACAATTTTATAGCGCATACGTTCGCCGGATTCTAAAATTAATTTTCGTTTGCCGGGAGTAAATCCGGTTACAAACATGATTCCGTCGAGTACACAGTTGGGTTGTTCGGCTGTCATGGAGTAATCGTAAGGATCTTCTTTGTTGAGATAAATCATCTTCATGATCTCGGCACCACACAAAACGCCCATGGCAATTCCCGGACAGATATGACCATGCAACTGACCTGCTTTGTACAGCAAATCGTCGCGATTTACCGAGAGAATGCTCCGGTCGATATCGATTCGCGGATTTTCGCCCTGAATAGATTTATGCACCGATTCTTTATCGAAAATCGAAGTATCACAACATTTTATATCCAGCACCGGCGTACCATCAATGGCATCGAGTCCGGTTACACGCAGTCGGTTTTCGTCGACACTCAGCAATTTAACCGTCGTGATTCCGATGTGATTGGGGCGCGACGGAGCACGTGTGCCAAAAACGCCTTTATCCTGTACCAGCGGCGAATTGATAATCAGATGAATTTCCTGATTGAGGTGAAAATAAAATACAATATCCAGATATTCGCAGGTCTTTATATCTTTTAAACCCTGCATATAAACCGGGTCGAGCTCGATAATGCTGACCTGTTCTTTGATAACCCCGGGCGATGTTTCTGCCTTGATGTTATTCAGTACTGTTCCGATTGCTTTTACTTCAATTTTCATAAAGGTATTATTAAGTTACTTATATGCTGTATTTTTGCGCTGTGGCAGAATAAACAGGCGGTCGTTGCGCTGAATAACCTCTACCTGTGTATGAAATAACGTCTGAATATTTTCGGGCGTGAATATCTCTTTCCCGCCGCAGGCAAACAATTCGCCCTTATTCAGCATCAGTGCTTTGTCGCAATACTGGGCTGCCAGATTAATATCGTGCAGCGTGATCACCACAATCATGCCTTCGTGCGCCAGCTCAGTGAGGTATTCCATGATCTCAATCTGGTGATACAGATCAAGATTGGCCGTAGGTTCGTCGAGCAGCAGGATTTCGGGTTGCTGACAAAGTGCCCGTGCCAGCGAAACGCGTTGCTGCTGACCGCCGCTGAGCGAGTTGACGTCGCGCATGGCAAATTCGGACAGATCGAGCTTCTCCAGCATCTGCGAAACAATTTTTATATCCTGATTGGTGATTTGCCATTTGATATGCGGTTTTCGTCCCAGCAGAACCGCATCGAAAACCGTGATCGGCATCGCACTGTATTCACGCTGGGGCACATAAGCAATCTTTTTGGATAATCGCCCCGGAGAGATGGTTTTCAGCTCTTCATCCTCCAGATGTATCTTTCCCGCCTGATAGGTTAAAATCCGGTCCATGCATTTTAACAAGGTACTTTTGCCCGAACCGTTCGGCCCCACAATGGCTGCAACCGAACCTTTTTCGAGTAAAAAAGAGACTGCTTTCAGTGCATCCGTCTCTTTATAGCTGAATGATATCTGATCAATGGATAGCATGACTTCTTCTTCGTTTTAATAAGATAAACAGGAAAAACGGGGCTCCGAATATCGAGGTGATGATGCCCACCGGAATAATGATTGGCGATAAAACCGTACGGGCCAGTGTATCGCAAATCAGCAGAAAAGTAGCACCGAACAGGGCTGAGACCGGAATCAGAAATTCTTCATTATTGCCAATGCAGCGACGTACCATATGCGGCACGACCAGTCCGATAAAAGCAATTACGCCAAAAAAGGAAACCACCACCGAGGTACACAAGGTAGCTAAGGTTAATCCCGTCATGCGGGTACGATTCGGATTTACCCCGATGCTTTGGGCATATTCATCGCCTGCGCTGATGGCGCGATAATTCCACCGGTTAAAATACATGCAGGCCGATGCCGGAAATACCAATACACAATTAATCAGAATGCCGGTCCAGTTGGTATGCCCCAAATCGCCAAAACTCCAGAACACAATCGAAGCCAGCTGTGTGGCACTGGCCACATACTGCATGCCGCTCAATGCCGCACCAAATATGGAACTGATGATGATACCGGCCAGAATAATAGTTTGCGGATCACCGCTCAGTGATCTGGCGATCAGTAAAATCAGCATCAGTGCAAACAGACTGCAGGCAAAAGCACAAACGGTAACCAGATAGGGATTGGTAACCATGGCCATATCGCCCGATTTGGGCACTTTCGAAGCCACACTGCCAAACACAATAGCCAGCGAAGCACCGAATGCTGCAGCATTGGAAAGACCCAGTGTATAGGGCGATGCCAGCGGATTACGCAGGATAATCTGCATAACACAACCCGAAATAGCCAGTGCCCAGCCGCATACCAGTGCTGCCACAATGCGGGGCAGTCGGAGGTTTACAATAATCTGCCAGGCACTCGACGAGGCTTTGCCCAGCAACACCGCTTTCACATCCTGCCAACCCACGGCTGTACCGCCGATACAGACCGAAACCGAAACGGACAGAATCATAAACAGCAGAATGGCAATCATGACATAGCCGTTTCTGCGCCTGTATTTTTTATAGGTATTTTCAAGTTGATCAGACATCTTACAAATGGGTTTTTAATGAAAGAGTGATTTAACTGTCGTGGATTCTGCCGGCGGTTTTGAATAATCCAGTTGCCGGTAACTGCCCCAATACTCTTCCATTTCATCAAATATCGGAATGCCGTAACATTGATAAAATATTTCGTTCCCTTTATCGCGAATATTCACATCGGCAAAGGATTCAGGATAAATGCATTTACCCATATACCAGGCATTAAGCAGCATCACTTCGAAATTATTATGATAATTATTGTAAGGCCAGACCATATAAATCTGATTGTCGCGATAAGCTTTCAGCAACGCACCGATTGCCGGACGTGTGCGAAAATCACGATCCACCAGCGCCACGCCGCCACGATCCACAAAGATATAATCGGGATCCCACTGAATGATCTGCTCAAAATCGACAAAGGTGCCGGTGATAGGCGATACTTTTGATGAATCAACGCCGGCTGCCACATTTTCGGTGCCGATGAATGTCAGTGCCGGATAATAGGGATCGGTTGCCGTTAAATCGCGCTCGCCTTTATAGGTGATTGCACCGATATAGGTTTTTACGCCGTCCGAATCGGGAATACGCCCGCGAAGCTGTTGTTTTTGATCTTCAATATAAGCCAGCAGCGAATCGGTATGTGTCGTGGTGCCCAACACCTCGCCGATTAATTGCAGTGAGTGGCAAAACTGATCGTAGTTGTTTCCCAGATCGCCGGCTTCGAGTGTAACTACCGGAATGCGCAGCTTTTCCTGCAAAGCATCAGCTGCATCGGCAGTGGTGGTAGTCATAAAAATCAGATCCGGCGCATTGCCCAGTATCAATTCGGGATCGCCGCCAAAACGCGGACCAATCACATCCAGCTGTTTGATTTCGGGAAAAGCCTTGGTATGCGTAAAACGGGCATCGCTGATTTCGCCCTCTTCAACACCCGATATAAATGAAATGCCGCCACCCATGGTTACCAGACGCACACAACCGGGCCGGATACAGATAATACGATTTATTGTATCCGGTATCAGCACTTTACGACCCTGAAAATCTGTAATCTCCCGAGAGTTTGTTTCTTCTTTTGTGTGAATATCACATTGGGTTACACAAAAAAGTATCAGAAAGATTAGTCCGATTGAGTAAACCTGAGCCATTCGCATGAACTATAAATTTATATAAATGTAACAAATATAATAAGTATATGTTTAACATTTCTCGCACAGCAAAATAAAATAGACGAATTTATATGCATTACAAACCTGCTATTTACCCGAAACGGTTTGTAGGATAATAAAATCAGTTGTAAGTTTGCATTCATAATTGAATCATCAAACAGTATCTCTCTAATCAAATTATCCGATGACTAAATGGTTATGTTTCATCCTGAGCCTGCTTATTCTTTTCCCGTTAAAAGCTGAAGAGCGTAAAAAAGTAGCTCTTGTATTGGGCGGCGGCGGCGCGAAAGGTGTGGCTCACATCGGTGTAATGAAGGTGCTTGAAGAGGCCGGCATTCCGATTGATATGGTGGCCGGAACCAGTATGGGCGCTATTGTGGGCGGATTATATGCCATTGGTTATACGCCCGAAGAGATTGAAAATATGGTGCGCACGCAGGATTGGGAAATGCTGCTCAGCGACCGGGTAAAACGTAACAGCCAGTATTTTCCGGAAAAGGAAATTTCTGAGCGGTATATTCTTTCACTGCCTTTCGGCAAAGAGAAAAAAGACCGGGTGATAAACGGTATGATTAAAGGGCAGAATCTGCAAAATATGTTCTCAAATCTGACCATCGGTTATCACGATTCGGTCGATTTTAAAACCTTCAACACACCTTTTGCCTGCGTGGCAGTCGATCTGGTAACCGGCAAAGATTATGTGTTCGATCATGGCAGTCTGCCCGAAGCCATGCGCGCCAGCATGGCAATTCCGGCTGTATTTACGCCGGTGCGCCTGGACAGCATGGTACTGGTTGACGGCGGATTAAACAACAATTATCCGGCAGATATTGCCATACAGATGGGCGCCGATATTATCATCGGAGTAGATTTGGCCACCAGCGATTTGCGTCAGTATGAGCGACTTTATTCGCCGGGCGATGTACTCACCCAGATTATTGCGCTGCACGGCTACGATAAATATGCCAAAAATACGGAAGACACCGATCTGTTATTTCGTCCCGATATGGAACCGTATCGCTCAGCCAGTTTTTCGCAGACAGCTATTGATACCATGATTCTGCGCGGCGAGAATGAGGCGCGTAATCACTGGGACGAAATTCTGGCACTAAAAGAGCTGATCGGCATACCCGATACAGTGAGTCTGACACGCCGGGAAGAGGATCTGACTAAACGTCCGGTGCTGGAAACCGACAGTTTTTATATTCGCCATATCAGTTTCGAAGGTGCCGACCCGCTCGATATTAAATGGCTGAAGCGCATCAGCAAACTGAAAGAGAACAGCTGGATAACACTGAAAGAGCTGCATAATGCCATGACCATTCTGGTTGGCACAAACAGTTATGCTTATGTAAATTATAAACTTACCGGTGAGGATGAGGATGATCTGGTCTGGATTTTGCAACCGAAATCAGTCAGTTCGGTAAACTTCGGATTGCGTTTTGATACCGACGAAGTGGCGGCTGTTTTAGCCAATATTACCTTCGATTACCGAAAACGAAATCTCAACAAATTTGGATTTACAGGACGTGTGGGCGGTAAAACATCCTATGCCCGACTCGATTATGCCATCGAACGTTCGCCTTTGCGCAATTTCAATCTGGCTTATCAGTTTTTATATCAGGATCTGAATATTTATACGAAAGGCAAGCGCTCTTTCAATACCAATTATACGCATCATTTTGCCGAATTTGGTTATTCGGATATGAATTGGATGAATTTTAAATTCAAAGTAGGTTTGCGCTATGAATATTTCAGATATACCAACTTTATGTACACAAGCGGCAATGATATATATAATGTACGCCCGGAAGGATTTATCAGTTATTTCGCTTCAGCACATCTCGAAACGTTAGACCGCCGGTATTTTCCCACACGCGGCGTTACATTGCATGGCGAATATTCGCTTTATACCGACAATTTTGTAAAATACCGCAAAGCGGCTCCCTTCTCGGCCGTGAATGCGAATTTTATGTTTGTGGTTCCGCTCAATTCGCATTTGAGTTTATTGCCTTCTGTTTATGGCCGTGTTCTGATCGGAGGAAATCTGGCTTATCCCTTTTTAAATGCTATGGGTGGCGAGACCTTCGGACGTTTTTTACCGCAACAGCTTCCTTTTGCCGGAATGAACCGGGTAGAAATTATGGGAAATGCCATCGGTGTTGCCCGTCTGCAGCTCAGACAGCGCATCGGATCGCGTAATTACATTTCGCTGATCGGCAATTATGCACTTCATCACGATAACTTTTTTCATCTTCTAAACGGAAAAAGTATCTGGGGCGGCAGCATCGGTTATGCCTATAATAGTTTTGCCGGTCCGCTGAGTGCATCACTGGGCATGTCCAGTCAGAATACAAATGTGCAGTTTATGCTGAATCTGGGCTATTCATTTTAAAAGCCGGAAACAGCCGGGTTCTCTGTTTATTTATTACTTTTACACAACAATTTAAGCCGTACCGTTTTATGAATGCAAACAAAGAGATTTTAGCTTTTCTGGGCGAGCTTCGCATAAATAATAATCGCGACTGGTTCCAGCAAAACAAAACACGCTATACACTTTTACAAAAGGAATTTGTTCGCGAAGTGCAGGATGTCATCGGCCGCATCGCCACTTTCGATGCAGAAATTGCCGGACTTCAGGCCAAAGATTGTCTGTTCCGCATCTATCGGGATATTCGTTTCTCGCCCGATAAAACACCTTACAAAGTACATTTCAGCGCCTATATGGCTGCTCCGGGCGGACGTAAAAGTGACCGTGCCGGTTATTATCTGCATCTGGAACCTGGCCGTTGCATGCTTTCGGGCGGATTATGGTGCCCGCCACCACCGGTATTGAAAGTGGTACGCAAAGATATTTATGAGAATATCGATGAATTTGAAGAGATTCTCAATGATCCCGAATTCAGACAGTTCTTTCCGCAACTTGAAGGAGAGACTTTAAAACGGGTGCCGGCAGGCTATCCGGCTGATTCGTCCTGCGCCGAAATACTCAAGCATAAAGATTTTTGTGTGGTGCATCAAACGAATGATTCTTTTTTCGATTCGGCCGACTGGCTGGATAAAACTGAAAAAATATACAAGAAGGTACAGCTGTTGAACCGCTTTCTGAATTTTTCGGTCGACGAATTTGCCGGCCGCGTATAACAGCTGAAAAAACCCACATCGTTATGAAATTCGGATTCCACTGCAGTGAAATAAAAATTGCACTGCAGTGGAATTTTTATTGCATCGGTATCCGTTTATAAACCGGTTGCCTCATTTTTTCCACCCGACTGTAATCCGACAATATTCAAATTGCTAAATCATACAATAAGTATCCGATAACCTCAACATAAAATTCCCGTAAAACATAATTTTTTTATCGAAAAACAATAAATTTATTTGGTAGTTTAAAATATTATATTTTCATTTGCATATCGATAAACGATAATTAATAATTGAAATACAATTAATATCACGGTTATGGAAAGACGTTTAATGATTTTTACTTATCTGCTGCTGATTGCACTCTGTGCAAATACAGTATATCAAACCTGGTCGTCATGGCATGAAATAAGCACCTCGTTCATGGAAGGCATGAATGAAGGACTCAGCATGAATGAAAGACATAACGGACAGCCGGCAACGGCTTCGGTCGTTGAAGCAGGCAAACGTGTTTACGATGTTACACTGTTTCAGAAACAGGCGCAAAATCAATTATTACGTGATTCGGTTTATGATGTGAATACGGGAAAATACATTCCGGTAGAAATTACAAAAGTGAACCTGATTGTTCCGGATAAATCGGCAAACTGGTGGGATATCCTTTTTGGCATCTGCACATTATTTATACTGATTGCCGTTATCGGCTGGTTTCTGGCTCTGATAAATTCGGTACGCAAAGCCGAAATATTTACGGATCTCAACATTTCCCGATTACGAAAAATCGGCAGCGGACTGGTGCTGATCGGCATCATTTATATTCTGGTTCAATACCTGGATACATCACTATTGCAGAAAGAGCTGGATCTGGCAAATTATAATTTCTCGACAGGCGGCACGTTGGATCTGTCTGTTTTCACCAATGGCATTATTGCTTTTCTGGTGGCTGAGGCTTTTGCCATCGGACTGAAAATGAAAAATGAACAGGAGTTAACTATTTAAATAAAGAAAAAGTATGAAACAGTTTTTTAAAACCGTATTTGCCTCTGCTTTTGGCGTGTTAATAGCAGCAGGTGTGATTATTTTAGTCGGCGTATTTATGATTATCGGCTTAGTAAGTTCATCATCTGAAAGTGCTTATAAACCGAAAGACGACACGATTATGAAAATCGATCTGAAAGGAAGTTTTCCCGATCAGAGTGCTTCTAATTCTTTCTCTGAACTGCTGGGGCTGGCCGAGGGCAATTCTTTGTCGTTAAACCAGATGACTCAGGCTATCCGCAGAGCTAAACGGAATGATAAAATTAAAGGTATTTATATTGAAGCAAACGGCATAAGCAGCGGTGTTGCCAATCTGCAGGCTTTGCGTAAAGAGCTGGCCGATTTCAAAGAGAGCGGCAAATTTATTTATGCCTACGGCGATTCTTATTCGCAGGGCGACTATTATGTTTGCAGCATTGCCGACTCTGTATTTCTGAATCCGTTAGGATCGGTTGCATTGGTAGGTTTGGCCAGTCAGGGCATGTTCTTTGTGGAGCTGAGCGAAAAAATCGGTGTTAAAATGGAAATCTTCAAAGTAGGTACTTATAAAAGTGCGGTTGAGCCTTTCATCGAAAAGAAATTCAGCGAAGCCAATCGCGAACAAATCAATTCGTACATGGGCAGCATCTGGGGCAGCATTACTTCAGCCATTGAAGAAAGCCGCGAAATTCAGGCTGACAGTCTGAACAGTTACCTGAATAACGGTCTGGCAATGGGCGAAGCCACAAATGCCATAGCATACAAACTGGCAGACCAACTGTGTTACCGCTTTGAGGTGGAAAACAAACTGAAAGCTCTGCTCGGACAGGAAGCAGAAAGCAAACTGAAAACTGCCAGCCCGGCCAAAGTAGCCAGCATCGAGGTTAAAGAGAAAGAGCATAAAGATAAAGTGGCGCTGTTGTATGCAGAAGGCACAATTAAGGAAAAGGGATCATCTACTATTCCGGGAATGCCGAGCGACGAAACCGTCATCAATGAAGAACTGGCAGTACAGATCCGCAAACTGCAATTCGACGAATCGGTGAAAGCCGTGGTATTGCGCGTAAACTCGCCGGGCGGAAGTGCTTATATTTCGGAACAAATCTGGAAAGCCGTTGTTGATTTAAAAGCAGTGAAACCGATCGTTATCTCAATGGGTAATCTGGCCGCTTCGGGAGGTTATTATATTTCGTGCGGAGCCAGCAAAATCTTTGCCGAACCCACCACACTGACAGGTTCGATCGGTGTATATGGCATGTTCCCCAACTTTTCAGGTATTCTGGGCAAAATAGGTGTTACAACCGATATCGTGAAAACCAATACATATTCTGATTTAGGTGATGATCTTCGTCCGATGCGCGAAGATGAAAAGGCCTTAATCCAAAAATCCGTAGAAAGCACCTATGCCTTATTCCTGAAACGCTGTGCCGAAGGCCGTGGCAAAACCGTAGAAGAAATCAATGTAATCGGTCAGGGACGCGTATGGAGCGGCGAACAGGGCGTTGAATTGGGACTGGTAGACGAATTAGGCGGCATCCGCGAAGCGCTTAAATCGGCAGCCGAACTGGCCGAGCTGACAGACTATTCGGTAATGCTGGCCGATGCTCCGAAAGATTTCTTCACCAAAATGATGGAGAAAAAACTGGATGAAGTAAAACTTTCGGTAATCAAAAGTGTAATGGGCGAAGAATATACATTATTCCGTACCATCAACCGGATGAAAAATGAAACCGGTATCCTGGCTCGCATTCCGCATGAAATGGAATTAAACTAAACACAATAATCAATAATCACATTCGCAAAGCGTTTGTAAAACATAACTTATGGCTATAATAGTAAATTTAGATGTAATGATGGCAAAACGAAAGATTTCGCTGGGCGAACTGGCCGAACGCATCGATATTACGCCTGCAAATCTTTCCATTTTAAAAACAGGAAAGGCAAAAGCCATACGTTTTTCAACCTTAGAAGCAATTTGTAAAGAGCTAAATTGTCAACCCGCAGATATTTTAGAGTACCAGGCCGACTAAAATATGTTGTAAAATATAAAACCCCTTACAAAGTTACAATTCGTAAGCTTAGTAAGGGGTTTTTAACATTTTATCTGCTTTATTTTTGTTAAATATGCCGAAGAACATATCAATCTGTAAATTCAAATTTGGTCAGCTCATTGTTATTATGTTACTTTGCTTACATATTGTTAGCGAACTTAAAGTTATAATCCTATGAAAACTTCAGTATTTAGTAAATGTTTATTCATGCTTGTTTTGCTCTTTACGGGCAGCCTTGCAATGAGTGCCGTAACTCCCAAAGATTACATGTATGATACGAAGGAGGAAAACGGCAAAATTGTTTCAAAAGTCGTATTTGTAAACGATAACGGATTTTTGAAAAACGAACTTAAGTACGAATTTGCGTACAATGCTGACGGAAAAGTGTCGGAAAAGAAAGCTTATCGTTGGGATAAGGGTTCTGAAGAATGGACACCTTTTTATTTAATTTCTTATACTTACGATAATCAGAACGGCGAAATCCACTCTGAATATGGCATGTGGGATAAGAAAAAGAAAAATTACACACTTAACATTCAGAATATGGTTGCTCCGGCGGCCAGTTATGATGAAATTTTCTCATAATACCTATTTTTAAATTATTAATAGACACACAACAGAATAAGGTGCGAATAACGGCAAGACGTGAGTCTCCTGTTATACGCGCCTTTTTCATTATGCATCCATGCCACACTCAACTATTCATTCGATTTCGGACAGGGCAAAAAAAAGACAGTCCCAACCGGTGTCGAGACTGCCAAACACTAATCCTTGTGTTTTGTAAGCTGTGAGGATCAGGTCTTTTTTATTTTCTATTTTCCAGAATTTCCAGTGTATCTGCAGCGATCATGAATTCTTCATCGGTAGGAACAACCATGATTTTCACTTTGCTGTCGGGCAAACTGATGATTGCCTCTTCGCTACGCAGACCGTCATTCTTTTCCACATCAATTTTCATACCCATGAATTCCATGTCTTCGCAAACTTCGCGACGGGTAATCCATTGGTTTTCGCCTACACCGCCTGTCCATACCAGGATATCACATCCATTCATGGCAGCTGCATAAGAGCCGATGTATTTTTTAATACGGTAGTTGTAAATATCCAGCACCAGGCGAGAACGTTCGTCACCTTTTTCAACACCCGATTCTACATCACGCATATCCGATGAACCTTCCATCAGACCGGCAACACCACTGTGTTTGTTGATCAGATCAGAAAGACCAACCGGATTCAGTTTCTCTTTCTCCATGATGAACGGAATTAATCCCGGATCAACATCACCACAACGAGTTCCCATCAACAAACCTTCGGTCGGAGTTAAACCCATAGAGGTGTCAATACTTTTACCATTCAATACGGCAGCGATAGATCCGCCATTACCGATATGAGCTGTGATGATTTTCTGTTCTTCGTAGTTTACACCCAGAATTTCGCAGGCACGTTTTGAAACATAGCGGTGGCTTGTTCCGTGGAAACCATACCGACGTACGCCATATTCTGTATAGAATTTATAAGGCAAACCATAGATATATGATTTAGCCGGCATAGTCTGGTGGAAAGCTGTGTCGAAAACACCAACCTGCGGAATGCCCGGCATCAAAGCTTCCATGGCAAAAATACCTTTCAGGTTAGCCGGATTATGCAGCGGAGCCAGATCAGTACATTCTTCTACTTTCTCAATCACTTCATTCGTCAACAATACACTCGATGCAAATTTTTCGCCGCCATGTACCACGCGATGACCAACAGCATCAATTTCATTGTAACCGGCGATGCAACCATGAGTTTTATCGGTAAGAACACTTAAGATGAATTCGATACCTACCTGATGGTCGGGCATATCTTTTTCCAAAACCACTTTTTTACCTTCCGGTGTGGTCAATTTAAGGAATGCACCCGGCAAACCGATCTTTTCGATACCGCCCTGAGCCATTACGACATCAGTAGCCATGTCGAACAATTTGTATTTAATAGAACTACTCCCGCAGTTTAAAACTAAAATTTTCATGAATGTAAATTGACGTTTATATGATTATTTTTTGGCTGCTTTTAAGCCAATAGATTGATTTGCTGCAATAGCAACCATTTTATAGATGTCATCCGAAGAGCATCCGCGAGATAAATCATTCACAGGAGCTGCCATGCCCTGCAAAATCGGACCTACTGCTTCAGCGCCACTCAGGCGTTGTACCAGTTTATATGAAATATTACCGACTTCAAGATTCGGAAATACCAATACATTTGCTTTACCTGCAATTTCACTGTTAGGAGCTTTAATCGCAGCCACCTCTTCTACTAAAGCAGCATCAGTCTGCAATTCGCCGTCGATAGCCAGTTCGGGCGCCATCTCTTTTGCCAGACGTGTTGCTTCAATTACTTTATCCACCATTTCATGCTGGGCACTGCCTTTTGTAGAGAAACTTAACAACGCCACTTTTGGATCCATACCTACGATATCGCGTGCAGTTGCAGCTGTAGCCACGGCAATACTTGCCAGCTCTTTTGCATTGGGATTCGGCATAACGGCACAATCGGCAAAAACCAAAATACCATTTTTACCATATTGCTGTGCTTTGGTAAACATAATAAATGCACCTGATACACACGACATGCCCGGAGCTGTTTTAATAATCTGCAATGCAGGACGCAATACATTACCTGTAGTGTTGATTGCTCCGGCAATTTCGCCATCGGCATCACCGGCTTTGATAATCAGACATCCCAAATACAACGGATCTTCAACCAGAACAGCTGCTTTCTCGGGAGTCATGCCTTTGCTTTTACGCAAATCGTAAAGTAATTCGGCATAAACCGCTTTTTTTGCATGTTCTTTCGGATCAATCAATGTTGCTTTATCGATGTGCGTCAGCCCGAATTTGGCAGCACGATCTTTAATCTCTGTCGGGTTACCGATCAGAATCAGGTCAGCAACTTCGTCGGCCAGTAACTGGTCGGCAGCTTTTAATGTTCTTTCTTCTGTTCCTTCAGGAAGAACGATACGCTGTTTATCTGCTTTCGCGCGAGCAATAATCTCTTGCATTAATTCCATAGCGGAAGATATATTTTTACAGTTAAAATAGATAACATCTTAAATCCGGCACAAAAATAGACAAAATGCTATATAGAGTTTACAAAATCGGCAAAATATTTTAATCCCAAGATGCCACTTTCAGAACATTTAACAATAATTTGTAACCTCACGTTCGCCAGATAAAATTTGTTGTAACTCTTCAGCTGTCACATTGACATCCAGTTTACCATTTTGAGCTACCGAAATAATTCCGCGCTCTTCGGAAATGATAATAACCAGTGCATCTGTTTCGAGTGACATACCCAGACCCGACCGATGTCGAAGACCCATATCTTTCGGCAGATTCGCATGTTGGGCAACCGGCAGAATACAACCGGCCGCTTTTATGTGGTTATCTGCGATGATCATCGCTCCGTCGTGGAGCGGACTATTTTTAAAAAATATATTTTCTATCAGACGGGCGTTTACATCGGCATTAAACATTTCTCCGGTGTGTTCGTAAGCCGACAGATCCACATCATGCTGGATGCAGATCAATGCGCCTGTTTTTTTCTTGGCCATATTCATGCAGGCCAGTACAATGGGCGCAATGAATTTACCTTCGCTTTCACTGTCGCCATGATGCTTGGAGAAAAGTTTGCCGATAAATTTCCACCCCCTGTGCGAACCCAGTGCCATCAAAAAACGACGTATCTCATCCTGAAACAAAATTACCAGTACCAGAAATCCCACACTGATGAATTTATCCAGAATCGCGCCCATCAAACGCATCTCCAGCACCTGTGATACCAAAATCCAGACCACCAGAAAAGAGACAACACCACTAAATATAGCCAGTGTGCCCGAACTCTTCATCAGTTTATAGGTCTGATAAAGAAAAAAGGCCACCAATAATATATCTATTACATCTTTAACGCCAAAGTGCATCCACATACTGTATCTGTTTAAGGTGTATCTGTTATTTTTTGAACAATATTTATGGCTTCGAAAGCTGCACGTACATCATGCACACGTAAAATGTGTGCACCCTGCAGCAACGAAAAGGTATGTAAAACCGTTGTGCCATTCAGACTTGCCTCGGGAGTACTGTCTAATAACTGATAAATCATTCGCTTGCGCGAAACGCCTACCAAAAGCGGCAGATCAAATTGTTTAAAATCAATCAGATGATGCATCAACTCATAATTCTGATCCAGTGTTTTACTAAAACCAAATCCCGGATCCAATATAATATCATTTACACCCATCTCTTGTAATTGCTGCACTTTTCCGGCGAAATAACGCAATATTTCACCCATCATATCCATATAACCTGTTTTTTGCATCATTGTTTGCGGTGTACCACGCATATGCATCAGAATATAGGGAACTTGCAATTCGGCAACAGTTTTAAACATTTCCGCATCCAGTTCGCCACCCGAAATATCATTAATCATAGCTACATTGAACTCCTCCACACAGCGACGTGCCACCTGAGCCCGGAAAGTATCCACGGAGATAATCAGCTCCGGATAATGACGGTTCAGAATTGACAGAGCAAAGGACAATCGCTCCATTTCTTCCTCGGGCGAAACCTCTTTGGCGTCCGGGCGCGATGAATAACCGCCAATATCCACAAAAGTGCCGCCTTCGGATAGTATGGTTTCCACACGTTTCTCAATGGCTTCGGCTGTCTGTTTGCGACTGTCGGCATAAAATGAATCGGGTGTGATATTCAGAATACCCATCACACGCGGCACATCGAGCGAAATCAGTTCTCCTTTACAATTTAATGTTTTGTGTAACATCTTTATCAATTCTTTCACACAAAGATAAAGGTAAAATCATTAATTCACTACATTTGCAGAAAATAAGCGTTAACGAATTTATTTTAACACGAAGTCATGAAAATTACCGAACTCTATGAATTATTCATTCATCATCCGCATATAACGACCGACAGTCGGAACTGCCCCAAAGGCAGCATCTTCTTTGCCCTGAAAGGCGAACGCTTCGATGGCAATACATATGCAGCAGCGGCACTGGCTGCGGGTTGTGCCTATGCCGTAATCGATAATCCCGAATACGAACAGGGCGAACGCACAGTGTTGGTAGATGACACGCTGAAGGCGCTCCAACAACTGGCTACACGCCATCGCAAAGCGGTGGGCTGTCCGGTGATTGCCATTACGGGCACCAATGGCAAGACAACCACCAAAGAGCTGGTTGCCACTGTGCTGTCTACACATTTCAACACATTATACACAACCGGCAATCTGAATAATCAGATCGGCGTTCCGCTCACATTGCTCCGTCTCACGCACGATCATGAAATGGCCGTGATCGAAATGGGCGCCAGTCATCCGGGTGATATCAAAGAACTTGTAGAAATCGCTCATCCCAATTTCGGATTGATTACCAATGTGGGGCGTGCTCATCTGGAAGGTTTCGGTTCATTCGAAGGAGTGGTGCAGACAAAAGCCGAACTCTATGATTATCTGCGCCGGATAAAGGGAAAAATCTTCATCAATCAGGATAATCCTTACCTTATGGAAATGGCCAAAGGCATTGAACAGATTACGTATGGAACCGACGACAGTGCTTTTGCGCGCGGTCAGGTAATCAGCTGCGATCCGATGCTGACGCTCGAATGGCGCCAACAGGGTAAACCGCATCGCGTGGAAACACATCTTATCGGTGCATACAACCTGGAGAATGTACTGGCGGCCGTGGCTATCGGTCGTTATTTCAAAATTCCGGCCGAAAGGATCAGCCGCGCTATCAGCAATTACGAACCCACAAACAACCGTTCGCAACTGATGCAGACCGCACATAATACACTGATCATTGATGCTTACAATGCCAATCCGAGCAGCATGCAGGTGGCACTTGATAATTTTGCGGGCATGCCCGGATCGCCCAAGGCGGTTATTCTGGGTGATATGCGCGAGCTGGGCGAAACCAGTGCACAATTGCATGCCGAAGTGCTGGCTCTTATCGAAAAGCATCACTTCGATCAGGTTTATCTCTGTGGCGAGGAATTCTGTAAACTGCCTTCGGGATTTACCAAATTCCTTTCGACCGATGAGCTGATAGAGGAATTGAAACAACATCCGCTTCACAATTACCAGGTGCTGATCAAAGGTTCGCACGGCATGGCACTGGAGCGAACACTCGATACGCTGTAATAAAAACACGATTTTTATCTAATATATTCTAAATCTGAGATCCATGAAAAATGAAACACTCGCTGTTCCATCGCAGCAGCATGTAGTATGGCTTGATGTGGTGCGACTGATCGCCATGTTTGCCGTTGTATGCTGTCATTGCTGCGACCCGTTTAACTTTTACCCCGAACCCCTGCCGTCAAACATTGAGCAAATCTGGTTTTGGGGTGCTGTATGGGGTGCTTTTCTGCGTCCCTGTGTGCCGCTGTTTGTCATGATAACCGGTGCTTTACTGCTTCCGGTTAAAACAGAGGCCGGTCCGTTTTATAAAAAGCGCATCCTGCGTGTATTATGGCCTTTTCTGATCTGGTCGGTGATTTATAATCTGTTCCCCTGGATCACCGGACTGCTCGGACTTGATCCGCGCATCATTCTCGATTTCTTCCCTTATGCGGGCGAAGATGTGATGCGTCAGTCGCCCGTTGTTACCGGTCTTTACCTTGCCGAGATCCCGTTGAACTTCTCGATTGTCGATGTACACATGTGGTATATCTACCTGTTGATCGGTTTATATCTGTATCTGCCTATATTTTCTGCCTGGGTTGAAAAAGCTTCCGATAAAGCACAATTGTGGTTTCTGGGTGCCTGGGCTGTTACCACACTCATTCCCTATTACCTGCAATATGTAAGTCCGTACCTGTGGGGAACCTGCTCCTGGAATGAGTTTGGCATGCTTTATTACTTTGCCGGATTCAATGGATACCTGTTGCTCGGTCATTATCTGCGTAACCACGACTGGCCGATGAAAAAGCTGGCTACTATCGGTATTCCGATGTTTATAATCGGCTACTGTATCACCTTCTTCGGTTTTCGGTATGTAACATCATTGCCCGAATACAGCGAACAATATCTGGAACTGTTCTTCACCTACAATTCACTCAATGTGGTGATGATGACGATTCCCTGTTTTCTGTTTGCCAAAAAGATCAAAGTGCGCTCTGAACGTATGCAGCGCGCACTGGCCAATCTGACGCTTTGCGGATTCGGAGTCTATATGATACATTATTTCTTCACCGGTCCCTGTGTTGTACTGACCCGCGCACTCGACCTGCCGGTATTTATCCAGATTCCGGTAGCTGCAGTTATCGCGTTCGGCATCTCGTGGCTGATCGTGCATCTGGTTTATAAGGCAATGGGCCGGAAGGCGCGGTATATCATGGGGTGATTCAGGGTCGCTGATAAACCCGTACATAATCCACCTCATACGTGGCGGGCAGCTGCGATTCGTCTACGCCCTGCTGTCCGCCCCAATTTCCGCCCCAGGCCAGATTAAGTTTCAGATAGAAAGGCTTATTAAAAGGCCAGGTAGCTTCATTTCCCTGCCCATCGTTGGCAAATGTAAACAGACATACACCGTCTATATAGGTTTTGATGGAATCGGACGTCCACTCCAGTCCATATACATGAAATGCCGCATCAGCATCTTCCACAAAACGCTCTGCTGTTTTTTGTGTACCGGCTGCATGATTATAAGCCGAACAATGTATCGCCGAAGAAACCCAGTTCGGTCTGAAACCAACCTCCTCCATAATATCTATTTCGCCACATGCCGGCCAGTTGGCAGCGCCAACCGGCATCATCCAGAAAGCCGGCCAGGTACCTTTGCCTGAAGGCAGTCTGAGTCGCGCTTCGAAATAGCCATAGGTCCAGCTCTCCCGCGAATTCATGCGTACCGAAAGCACTTCATCGCCCGATTTCAGTGCGACGATCTTCAATGTACCTTCCGAAATAAAAGCGCAGGTATCTGCATCACGCACCATCGGAATGTAATTTTGCAATTCATTATTTCCCCAGCCGTTATCGCCCGTTTCGAACCACCAGCGTTGTGTAT
>CAMTPG010000005.1 GCA_947074335.1 uncultured Parabacteroides sp. | reverse complement strand
TTTTCTTTTTACGGCAATCGGCTTAAACGCACAAGAATCTGTAGTAAGAGACAAAAATCAGGATCAGGTAAATACCTATCGCATACCTGCTCTTTGTACAACAACCAACGGTACATTAATTGCTGCTTACGATTGCAGGTACGACAACAGTCGCGATCTGCAGGGACATATCGATATCGGCATCAGTCGCTCATTCGATAACGGAGCAACCTGGCAACCCATGCAAATCGTACTTGATATGGGCGAATGGGGCGGTTTGCCTCAGAAATTTAACGGAGTGAGCGATCCCTGTCTGCTGGTGGATGAACAAACCGGGCGAATCTGGGTTTCGGCACTCTGGATGCATGGTGTGCTTGACAGTGAAGGAAAATTCATCGAAGGATTAACCGAAGCGAGCGATGCATGGCAGCATCAATGGACAAACCGGGCATCGCAAAGCGGATATTCGCCGTATCAAACCACACAGTTTATTATGGCATACAGTGATGATGACGGCGCAAGCTGGTCGGAACCCGTTAATATCACCCGCAGCAAACCCGAGCATTGGTGGCTTTATGCACCTGCGCCCGGACAAGGCATCAATCTGAAAGACGGCACTTTGGTTATGCCAACGCAGGGACGCGATTCGACCGGCGTATCCTTCTCGAATATCAGCTATTCGAAAGATCGCGGACAAACCTGGATCACAACGAATCCGGCCACCATGAATACCTCCGAATGCGCCGTGGTTGAATTATCCGACGGCTCGCTGATGCTGAATATTCGCGACAATCGCAATCATCAGGAAAAAGGCGATAAAAACGGACGGGCGGTTTATACCACAACCGATTTAGGATTAACCTGGACCGAACATCCCACCTCGCACAAGGCTTTGCCGGAACCGGTTTGCATGGCTTCACTGCATCGTGTGGGGAAATATCTGTTTTTCAGCAATCCCGACGACAAGCACAAACGACACAATATCCGTATCAAGTGGAGTGACGATGAGGGAAAAACATGGCATAACGGTCCGCTGATTGATGAAGGCGGGTCGTTTGGCTATTCCTGCTTAACCACCATCAATCCTGAAACACTCGGCATTTTATGGGAAGGCAGTCAGGCACAGATGATGTTTAAGGCTATTCCGATTGAAGAAATTATTTCGTATCGGGAATAATTAAATAATAAAAGCAGAGTATATTGTACATTCTTAGTTATCCGGACAACTAAAATCCGGATAACAAAGAATAATTTCAATGAAAATACCGAACACCCTGACTAATTTAGTTAATTAACAAGATAAATAAAACATATTCAAACACATAACCAGACAAAAAGAGCTTATTTTATCAAAGAAACTATTCATCTTGTTCTCATAGTTTAATCAATCGCATGCTCATCTTGTTCCTGTAAAATCCGTCAACAGGGTATAAATGCTCTTCTCCGATAAACTTAAAGCTCCGGAAGATGGTTTTAATTCAGAGGAAAAATGTTATAAACCAATAAATCCGGAAAAAGTATGCCTATCCATTCAAAATCAGAACCGGTGAAGTGGGCGTATGAGGTGATTGCCGCCAGTTTTGAAAACCGACAACCGGTAATGGCCACTTCGTCTGCTTTACAAAAACAGGCAGCCTGTTTTGTCTCGCTGCACACAGCCAAAGGTGATTTACGCGGCTGTATCGGAACCATTTATCCGGTTCAAAAATCATTAAAAGAGGAAATTGCAGCAAATGCCTTATCTGCAGCTTTTCGGGATCCGCGTTTTGAACCGTTGCAGAAAAATGAATTGCACGATTTAGATATCTCGGTGGATATTCTGGGAGAGCCGGAAGAGATTGATTCGATCAACAAACTGGATCCGAAAAAATATGGTGTAATTGTAGCCAGCGGATATCAGCGCGGTGTGCTATTGCCGGATCTGGATGGAATTGATACTGTAGAGCAACAACTGGACATTGCCTGCCGCAAAGCGGGTATTTACGGCGAGCCCCGACAGATTTTCAGATTTATGGTAACGCGCTATCATTAATAGTTCTAAATAAACGCAATTATGCATCGCTGTGATTATTTTATACAACAGGCAGATCAGGAGGTGGAATGCCGGTTATGTCCGCATTTTTGTAAAATCAAAGCAGGGCACAGCGGCATTTGTCATGTACGCTTTAATAAAGAAGGCATATTATACAGCCTGAATTATGGACGAATTGTGGCTTTACATCTCGATCCGATCGAAAAAAAGCCGCTTTACAGATTTCATTCCGGTTCTTCTATATTTTCGATTGGCAGTGTGGGATGCAATATGAAATGCAGTTTCTGCCAGAACTGGCAGATCTCGCAGGCCGGAAAGCTGACAGATTATTTCGATGAATTGCCCGAATATGCTCCTGATTATATTGTACAACAGGCACTTTCACTCAGATCACAACAGAATATCGGAATTGCCTATACTTACAATGAACCAACGGTGTGGTTTGAATTTATGCGTGATTGTGCCCGTAAAGCTCATCAGAATAAATTGCTCAATGTGATGGTGAGCAACGGCTATATCAATGCTGAACCACTCGACGAACTCCTGCTCTACATCGATGCTTTCAATATTGATTTGAAAGGATATGATGAACATTTTTATCAGCAACTGGCCAAAGCGAAACTCAGTCCGGTTCTGGAAACCCTGAAACAGATCAGCAACAAAGGGAAGCATCTTGAGATTGCTTATCTGGTTATTCCGGGAATGAATGATGATACGGATCAATTCGAAGCAATTACAGACTGGCTGCAAACAGAACTAAATCCGGAAATTGTATTACATCTTAACCGGTATTTTCCGACTTATAAGCTGAAAATCGATACAACACCGATTGAAACATTAGACCGTCTGGCTAATATAGCCCGCCGGAAACTGAAGTATGTTTATATTGGTAATGTATAAAGAAGGTACACTTAAAGTGGAAGCCAAATGATTATAAGAAAATAGCAGTAAATCAAGAATTAAAAGGAATAAACATGAAGACAATCAGACCCAATTATGCAGAAGGAAAATTCTATCCGGCCGATCCCGAAGCTTTAAAACAATTGTTTAAAGAGACTATTCAGGCGGAATCGCCGAATATCAATTTTGATCTGACCATCAATCCGATTATTGGCGGCGTTGTGCCGCATGCCGGTTATATTTTTTGTGCAAAAGAGGCAGTCCACTTTTTCGATATTGTGAAATACAGTGAACAGACTTTTGATGTAGTCATTATTATCAATCCCAACCATACCGGACAAGGATTGCCGGTTTCGGTCGATCAGCATGATTTCTGGCAATCGCCGCTGGGCGTTAGTCCCATTGATAGAGAACTGGCTAAAAAGTGTGGCTTCCCGTTTGATACCTTATCACAGGCACGCGAGCATTCGGGAGAAGTTATCCTGCCTTATATTCATTACTTCATGCAGGGAGATATTCCGATTTTACCGGTCAGCTTCGGAGCCCAGAATCATGAAAATTCGAAGGTCATTGCCGATATCCTGTTTATGGCCTGTAAGGCATTAAACAGGAAACCGCTGATTATCGCTTCTTCCGATTTTAATCATTTTGCCACACCGGCAGTCGGTGCCGATCTGGATGGCTATGCCCTGGAAGCCCTGCTAAAAAAAGACACGCTCGAATTTGAACGTCGTGTAAAAGAGAAAAATATCTCCATCTGCGGCTTCGGCACTATACAAACGCTGATTCAATATGCCCGATTGGAAGGTGAATTTGTTGTCAATGTATTAAAACGCGGTCATTCCGGCGAAGTTCATCCTTCAGATCAGGTAGTGGATTATGTTTCCATGCTGGTGAGTAAGGCTACAGTATAAACGTAACTGCATAAAAAAAGACCGAAAGCCTGATTCAAACAGCTTCCGGTCAAAACACACAATTATTTATTTTGCAATAACTTTCAAATTACTGTATTTATTGCCATCAAAATTGATCGATCGCTGAGAACCATTGTTGATTTCAAGGAAATAAGCATCTTTATTTTGTTGCTCCGAACGACTGCTGAAATCATTCGAATTCGATTCATGCAATCGTTTAAGCGATTTAAATCCCTTTACCTGACATTCGGCATATTTCATGTTTTTGGCATTTACACGGAATGATGCATCAGGCGGCAAATTAATATTCAGATTACCATAATGGGCACTGGCATCAATAAGAGTAAAATCGGGTGATAACGATCGAATCGTCATATTGCTGTATCTTAATTGTTCGAGTGACAGACTGGTAAGTAATTCTGAGATCATAGATTCACTGTAACTCAATGAAATTGTTCCGGTAGTGAGCCGGCTGATACGGAGATTTCCATATTTCCCGTCAAATGACAACCGGGATACATTATCCAGTTCCACATCCGAATATTTACTATCTATTGTGATATCTTCCACATCGCGTGCAATCGCTTTGGTACAATAAGACAGATCGAAAACGGCCTTATTCAAATCTCCCAGATCGATATTGCCGTAACGTGAATCAATATAGAGAGGTGCGGTAAAGTTGCCACCCGAAATATTGCCATACATGGAATTCAGGCGAATTGTACCGGAATTGGTATTGGGCAGGTTTATATTTCCATATTTTTGCTTAAGTGTACAATCGAAACCAACCGGAACCTCCACATAATAATCAATGGTAAATGTTTCAATTCCTTTAGTAGAAAAATTGGCCGGTGATAATGTTGTCTCACCCGAAATCAGGTTTCCCGATTTCGAAAAAGATATTTTTACACGATCCATCATTGCTTTTATACGACTTTCACTTCCGGATTTCGCTTCAACTATCACATGAAAAGAGACTTCCTGCTTTGTGCCGTAGGTTATGGTAATATTGCCAAACTGGTTATTTACCATCAATTTATCATTAGGTCCAGCTTTGAAGGTTTCGTTCCATTCTTTCTTCATCTCATGTTCCTGTCGGTGTGCCCGCGAAGGCACAATACATAAAAAGAGCAGTAACATGACAAGGATCAATCGACCCTGTTTCCAATCATTCAGCTTTTTCATACGCTTTTATTCTATTCGTTCATTAATTTCGAAAATATATAAATGATCCGGTATTATTCCGTTTCTGCAGGGTTCCGGATTTTATTTCATTTGTTGTAACTGATTCAGCATAATCTGCAACGACTCCAGACTGGCACCATAATGGCGGCTCATGGCAAAAATAGCCGCATCCGAACAGGGCAATACCGGCAGAATCGTCTCTTCGAATTCTGAATTATCATACAACACCTGATTCATCTCATCCAACAGTTCGCGGGTACCTGGAATATTCTTTTTATCGTAAGCCTGCAACTGAAGCACCAGTTCGTTCATCTGCATTGTATAATACAGTTGCAGATCATGAATTTCCTGACTCATGCCGCATCCGGCATAAATATGCGATTGCGTCGCTTCATCTTCCGGCACAATGGTCAGCGAGAAACGAAGCAGGAAGAAGAGTGCCACACAGGCCGCCAGCAATGCGCCGTAAAATGAAAACTCTCGCAGTGTATGCTTTCGGGATTGCATCAGTTTCTTTTCGAAACGAGTCTGATGACCGTCGGGCATTGGCAGCTCATCAAAAGCTTCCCGATTTTCGTCTATGTATTGTTTCAGTTTATCCATGATGTTTTTGTGTTGCAAGTTGAGTTATTAATTTTCGTTTGGCCCGCAAATACTGACTCCGCACTGAAGCGGGTTGTATTTGTAAAATCGAAGCAATCTCCTCCATATCATAGCCTTCGAAAAGATAGAGTGAAAGAATAATACGATAGCCCGACGGCAGATCCATGCAGGCTGATTTCACCTGCTGAACGGCAAAGCTGATCTCTGATTCGTCGGCCTGCTCCTCTTCTACCGGTGCAAACTGTTCGGGCAACGACTCGAAATCAGGTTCATTACGCCGCACATAGTCGATGGCTGTATTTACCGCAATCCGGTGCATCCAGGCTTCGAAGCACTGTCCGGGTTTATATTGATCAAGCCGGCCAAAGATTTTCAGAAAGGTATCCTGCATGGCCTCCTCGGCTTCGGATGATTTTCCGATAATCCTAAAACAGGCTGCATACAAACGTTTGGCAAACAAATTATACAACTGCAACTGCGCTTTCTGCTTTCCTTTCCGGCAACCGGCAACAATATTTGAGATTGATTCTTCCATTTCTATATAGAGTAACGAGTGCAAATCCTGAAACGTTGCATCTGCAAACAATAAAAATAAAAGTTTTTATGGGAAGGTGAAAAAAAAGAGGCATCTCACGATGCCTCTTTAGTGAACTAAATGATAAAAATAAAAGTTATGTGGGATAGTAGATTGTCGGCGTCAAATTAATCGCGCGACATATAATCTACCTCAATAATTTGTTCACCCTCATATGACAAGTAGGTAATTTTCAACTTCACAGTTTCTCCATTTGTCGATGGCAAACCAATTAATTTAAATGCCACCAGTCCTTCTTGTTCAGACATTTCGGGATCATTATAAGCATGATGACGAAATTCAAACGCATAAGGATTGTTTGCATTAGTTTTGGGGATTAAGTTTAGATAATGTTTTTCACGGCCCCCAAAGAAGGTAATGAAATTAATATTCAGATAACCGTCTTCGATCCAGACGCCATCTTTTGACCATACACTATTTTCATGTAAACGAACCGGATCGGTTCCATAAATTGAATCATTCGCTTCGCCCAGGTCCGGCGAAATTGTTTTTGTCAGAATAGGATCCAGACCCAGCACTTTAACGGCATGACTATAGCCGGGGATTGAGTCGCTCAACAGGGTAAAGTAGGCCAATGCCCTGTATTCATCTGACGGAGGAGTGCCCTGATTAACGGGCCAAAGGGTTGTGTAGTCGTCGAGCTGAAGATAAAAAGCATGATCACCATGAGGCTTCACGGTTACAATGCCAAATTCAGATCTGTCTAATGAATAACCATCTGTATCAGTACAAGAGGCCAGCGATAGCGTAGCAAGAACTACTCCAAACACCAGCACCAGCGTTTTAAGCATTTTCATAGCATCTATATTTATTTGTCTTTTCATCTGCATACATATACAAGATGAAAACAGATGCCAAAATGCTGCACGCCGGCTTTAAAAAAAATGTTAATGTTTCAGAGAATCATAAATTAAAGAAGCTGCACGCCGGGAAGCACCCGCTTCGCCCAACAATTCGATCACCTCATCGTAGCCGGCCAGCAGGCGGACACGATAACCGGGATCGTTGGTAATGCGATCCAGTTCATCGCAAATCTCGTTAAAGGTAAACCTGGCACCAAACAACTCTTGGACAATCTCTTTGTTACCAATCAGGTTGACCAGCGAAATATAAGGCACACTGAAAAAATGGCGAAAAATATAATTCACCAGCTTACCGCCCGCAAATGCATAACATACAATCTGCGGCACACGGAAAAGTGCTGTTTCGAGTGTGGCCGTACCCGATGTAACAAGCGCTGCATCGCTGTGTGCCAGAATATCGTAGGTTTTATTAAAGATAAGTTTCACCGGCGAACCGTCGGTAAAATGCCGGTAAAATGATTCGGGAATAGCAGGAGCTCCGGCAATCACCGGCTGATATTCAGGAAATTGTTCCGCCACGCGCAGCATCATGCCCAGATTATCCCTGATTTCCTGTTTTCTGCTGCCGCAAAGCAATGCCAGAATCGGCTTTTCACCCAATGCGCAGGATGCACGGAAGTTGTCGGGTTTATCAGCCTGTGCTGTTTTATATTGCTGCACCGCATCTACCGTGGGATTTCCCACATAATCCACCGCATAATCCAGTCCGGCATAAAAATCAGTTTCGAAAGGCAGAATGCAGAACATCCGGTCTACATACTTTCGGAAATCTTTAATGCGATATTTCTTCCAGGCCCATATTTTGGGCGATATATAATAGTAAACCGGCAGATGCAGTTCCTCTTTTACATATTTGGCAATTTTAAGATTGAAGCTGGGATAATCGATCAGAATCACCACATCCGGAGCAAAAGCGGCAATAGCCTCTTTACTCAGCTGCATATTATTCAGAATGGTACGCAGATTCAGTAATACCGGGATGAATCCCATAAAAGCCATATCGCGGTAATGCTTAACCAGTGTACCGCCCACAGCCAGCATCTTATCGCCGCCAAGAAAACAAAATTCGGCTTCCGGATCCTCGGCTGCCAGCGCAGCCATCAGATTCGAAGCGTGCAAATCGCCGGAGGCTTCGCCGGCTATCAGGAAATATTTCACGTTTAAACCCAGGTATTGAGATGATTCATAAACTCATAATCAGTTACATCGATTTTACAAGGTACCAGCGAAGCATATCCGCTGTCGAGTGCCAGTGTATCATTATCGGTCTGAATGGGTTTCTTCTCCACAAATGCACCCGAGAGCCAGAATACCGGATCGCCTGTTGCATTTTCTGAACGCTTATATTCGTTTGTCCATTTGCCATCGGCCTGCCGACATACTTTGATGCCTTTCACATCGCGCATATTAGGCACATTCAGATTGAGATAGATGCCATGCGGCAAACCCTCTTTCAGTATCCGGCGCGCCACCAGTCGGGCCAGTCGGCCGCTCTCCTCGAAGTCGGCATCATGATGATGATCCAGCAACGAAACGCCCAGCGAAGGAACATCAAACACACAACCTTCGGCAGCTGCGCCCATGGTTCCCGAATACTGCACACAAATGGCATAATTGCCGCCATGATTAATCCCCGAAACCAGCAGATCCGGTTTACGATCGAGCACTTCGTTGATCGAAAGCTTGATGCAGTCTACCGGCGTTCCGGTACAACTATATACAGTTAATCCCGGTTCTTCGCTCACCTTCTGATAACGGATAGGTAGAATCGAAGTAATGGCACAGGCCATACCCGAGCGCGGACCGTCAGGGGCAAACACCACGATATCGCCCAGATCACGCAGACAGGCAACCAGTTCTTTTAACCCTTTGGCATCTACGCCATCATCATTAGTAAGCAGAATAAGCGGTTTCTCGTGCTTCATAAGTCTATTGTTTAGTTTCACAAATGTAACCAAAAAAAACGAATCCGGTTCATCCCGAACAGGATAAAACCGGATACACTATTTTCGCTTATTTACATCTTATGCCTTCAGCAGATAGACCCGTCCGCTGCGATACCCCTTATGTGTGAGGATATTCAATGCCACGAAATTCTTCAGATCTTTCAATGCCGTATACCGCGAGCAATGATTGAGTGTCATATAATCGGTAGAAGACATAAAGGGTTCATTATGCAGGTAATGAATCATGCGCTCCAATCGTTCATTTTCTGTAAATTGTGAGATTTGAACTTCGTTAAGACGACTTACCTTCATATATTGAAGTTTCTTTTTCAATTCTTTGCCGCATCTGAAGTTTACATTATTAAACACAACCGATTCGCTGCGAATCTCTTTTTTATCTTCTGCCTTGCGCGATGTTAATGAAACACTGAAAAAGCCGATTCCATCCAGCTCCACATTATATCCGCATTCAAGCCGATCGGCCATTAAATCGGAAAGTAATTGCAAAACACCTTTCACATCGGCAGGCGAGAAAGAGGAGATTTCTTTGCCGCATTTCAGCAATTCGTCAATGCCTACGGTTCCATACGGAACTACGCGCGGATGTAACGTTTTTTTGTCCGGATCGTTCGTTGGATTCGGATCATGGATTAGCCTGTAGTTCGCTCCCATAAAAGTAACTTTTAGTAGTCAAGTTGTTAATTTCTGTGTATCGGATGCTTAAGGTTTAGTTTTTTGTCAACTGTCAAACGCTTTTTTCACAGCTGTCGAAAGCTTTTTTGTCAGCTGTGAAAAAAGGATTTAACAGCTGACAAATTTCTAATGCATCGTTTCCAAATATACAAACTTTTTCAGGATTAATCACAAATATTAACCCGTTAAATTTCAGGATTTAACTTTTCCCGGGCAAACGGGTGGTATGTTGTTTCAATTCGAGCCGCAAACGGCGTGCCTGTCCGTCTGTCACCTTATTCATCAGCGCCCAGAAGCGTTCGCCATGGTTCATTTCGCGCGTGTGGCAAAGTTCATGCAAAAGCACATAATCGATAAGATGCCAGGGTAAAAGCATCAGCGAGAGTGAAAGATTGATCGTTTTGCGCGACGAACAACTCCCCCACCGACCCTGGCTGCTGTTTATTTTTACCGATTCGAAGGCAAACCCGTATTGAGCTGCCAAGGCAGAGAGTCGTGCGGGCAACAACCGCCGCGCTTCGTGCCGCAAAGCGCGTTGTAAAGTATCAGAAAGGAGCTGCTGAATGCGTGCATCGGCAAAATCGGTCTGCATGGGACAGGCGATGTGCAACACATCCTCTTTCATGGAGATATACAGATTGGTACGTTCGGTACAGAAAATATGCACAGAAAAGCTGGCTGTTTGCAACCGGGTCTCGGGCGAAAGTGGCAATGCTTCGGGCTGTTTCTGCAAAGATGCAGCCAGCCTGTCGCGCTGCTCTTCGATAAAATTGAGCAGCAGCCGCTCATTACCGCCTGTCGGCATTGTAGCAACAATGCCCTGTCCGGTAACTTTCAGACTGTAGCGCGTAGCACGGGGATGTGTACGCAATAAAATGGTTCCTAACTGACTGTCTTTTATTTTCTTTTCCATCGGAGCGCAAAAGTAATACTTTCGGGCTAAACAATATAGCCCGAAATTGTTTATCTTTGTATCCGATTTAGGGATTTAACAACTTAAATAATAAAAATATGAGCAAAAGAGCACTTTTAATTATCTGCGACGGCTGGGGAATCGGCAATGGCGGAAAGAATGATGTAATTGCAAACACGCCTACTCCATATTGGGATGAGCTGTTGAAAAACTATCCGCATTCTCAATTGCTGGCATCTGGCGAAGATGTTGGTCTGCCTGATGGTCAGATGGGTAATTCGGAAGTTGGTCACCTCAATATTGGTGCCGGACGTATTGTATATCAGGATTTGGTAAAGATTAACCGGGCATGCCGCGATAATTCCATCATGGAAAATCCGGAAATTAAACGTGCTTACGGTTATGCTAAAGAAAATAATAAACAGATTCATTTTATGGGTCTGGTTTCGGATGGCGGCGTTCACAGTTCAATGGAACATTTGCTGAAGCTGACGGATATCTCAAAAGATTATGGCATTACAAAATCGTTTGTTCATTGCTTTATGGACGGACGTGATACAGACCCGAAGAGCGGCGCCGGATTTATCCAGCAGCTCGAAGATCATCTGAAAACCAATGGCGGAAAGATCGCATCGATCATCGGTCGTTATTATGCCATGGATCGCGACAAACGTTGGGAGCGCGTAAAAGAGGCTTATGATTTGCTGGTTGAAGGCAAAGGTAAACCGGCCGAAGATATGGTAAAAGCAATGGAGGAATCATATGCCGAAGGCATCACCGATGAGTTTATCAAACCGATTGTTCATGTTGAAAACGGTAAACCGGTAGCTGTAATCGAAGAGGGCGATGTAGTGATCTTCTTCAACTATCGTAATGACCGCGCAAAAGAACTGACTGTGGTATTATCGCAGGAAGATATGCCGGATGCGGGTATGCATACCATTCCGGATCTGCAGTTCTTTACCATGACACCGTACGATTCAAGCTTCAGCAATGTACATGTAATTTTCGATAAAGAAAATGTGACCAATACATTGGGCGAAGTGCTGGCCGAAAATGGCAAAAAACAGTTGCATATTGCAGAAACTGAAAAATATGCACATGTAACATTCTTCTTTAACGGCGGACAGGAATTGCCTTTTGCCGGCGAAGATCGTATTCTGGTTCCGTCACCTAAAGTGGCTACTTACGACCTGAAACCGGAAATGAGTGCCTACGAAGTAAAAGACGAATTGGTAAAAGCCATTAAAAAACAGGAATACGATTTCATTGTCTGCAACTATGCAAATGGCGATATGGTAGGTCATACCGGTATTTATACTGCTATCGAAGAGGCTGTTAAAACTATCGATGCCGTACTGAAAGATACAATCGAAGCAGCTAAAGCCAATGGTTACGATTCGATCATTATTGCCGATCACGGTAATGCCGACAATGCGGTTAACCAGGATGGTTCGCCCAACACGGCACACTCGCTGAATCCGGTTCCGTTTGTATATGTAACCGATGATAAAAATGCAACGGTAGAAAACGGTGTACTGGCAGATGTTGCACCTTCTATACTGACTATTTTAGGCATGACACAACCCGAAGAGATGACGGGTCACAGCCTGATTAAAGCCTGAGTAAACTAAAAAATCAAAAGAGGCAAGCGATTTCAGACAACAGATGAAATAGGTCTTGCCTCTTTTTATAACTACAAAGTTATGTTTCAAATTGAAAATGCATTGGTAAGTCTGGATGTGATCGAAGAACATTTTATCTGCGATCTGTCTAAATGTAAGGGCTTTTGTTGTGTGGATGGTGATTCGGGCGCTCCACTGAAAAAGGAGGAATTACCCGAACTGGAGCGGGCTTTGCCGCATGTATGGAATGATTTGTCACCCGAAGCGCAGGCTGTAATCAACAAACAGGGTGTGGCTTACATTGATACCGATGGTGAGATTGTAACTTCGATTGTAAACGGAAAAGATTGTGTATTTACCTGTTACGATAAAGAGGGTATTTGCAAATGTGCCATCGAGAAGGCTTACCGCAATGGAAAAGTTTCGTTTTACAAACCGATTTCGTGCCATCTTTATCCGATTCGGATTACCGATTACGACAGTTTTTCGGCCGTTAATTATCACCGCTGGAAAATTTGTAAAGCAGCCGAAGTGCTGGGACGCAAAGAAAATGTACCGGTATATAAGTTCCTGAAAGAACCGCTGATTCGCCGTTTTGGCGAAAACTGGTATAAGCAACTCGAAGAGGTTGCCAATGAATGGGAAAAGCAAAAACAATCAAAATAAACAAAAGCGGCTGATTTTCGGAAAGAGAATCAGCCGCTTTTGCTATACATTATATAATATAACTATAAAATACATCCATTATAGTGCCGTATTGCGGATTAAATCGGCCGATTGATGTTCCTCTTTAAGATAAGTTTCGATGTGTCGTTTTTTCTTATCTTCCAGTATTTCATCGATGGCGATCAGAATACCGGTTTCTTCCACTTCCCCAAAACCATGATTTACGGCAGTTCCAAATACACGCATCTTAGGAGATAAACTCATATAGGCATTGACCAGCGGCGGCACATTGATGCCGCGTTTGCGAACTTCGTGATTCAGCACTTTATAGTTTTCTTTGAAGTTTTCGTGACAGAAGAGCTCCTGCATACGAGCCAGATTTGTATTGGTCTGTAGCGGTGCAAGCGGAATAATCAGCTGTTCGGGATCTGGAAAATGCAGATTCAGAAAATAGAGAATCATGTTGCGTGCCTCCTGATCGTAGGTATTGTACATGGTTACTTTTCCGAAGAAATACTGCAACGTGGGATCTACTACCGAAAGTGCGCCCAATCCGTCCCACAGATTATCCAGCACAAAAAGACCGCGAGAGCCGGCACGGGTAGACTGATATTCGAGTGTAACGAAACTACGTCCGAGTTCGACTGTATAAGGAAGAAATTCTTTCAAAAACTGATCCGAAAAATCGAACAGATGCGAAGTAGCCAATATGGGTTTGCCGTTTTCATCCAATTTGACATCACTTCCGCACAGGAAACGATAACCGCCGAGGATCTGCTCTTCCTCAGGATCCCAGACTATCAACTGACGATATGCATCTTCCATCGTATCAAATTCGTCAATATCGTAAGGCAAACCGGTTCCGCCTCCATAATGACGGAAAGCGATTTCACGTAATCGCCCGATTTCCATCATAACATGAGGCGAATCATGAGCTGTGATGATATAAATTTCGTTATTCGATTTATTGGTCTTACGCAGTAATTTGTCTTTAGTCAGTTCCGCCTTAAGCAGTTCACGGCTGACCGGATAAATAATCTCTTGCATATTATCTTTCTTATTGTTATTTCAATTTATAAACAACGGATCTGATCCATTGCGCCCATTCGTGAGGAGTTTTGGATTTATCAAATGTCTGCCAGGGAATGGGTTTACCAAAAGAGATCCGGAATGTCTGATGTTTGCAACGAAACATCTCATCCGGCAGATAGATCATTTCATAGTTCATTTTAATACCTAACATCTTACGCAGATTGGCCAACCGGTAAAAGAACTGTGAATTTGCACCTTCAAAATGAACGGGTATAATATCGCGCTCATATTGAATTGCTTTCTGAATAAATGATTTGCGCCATTCCGTATCCTGAATCACACCGTTTTGCTTACGGGAACAGAGACCTGCCGGAAAAGTGATAATCTGATTATCCGATTCATAAGCCTCATCGATAAGTCGTGCATTTTCGCGTCCCTGACTACCATGCTTATTTACCGGAATGAAGATAGAACGAAGATTGGGCAGGTTTAGCAACAGATCATTAACCAGATACCGGATTTTTCCGTCAAACCGTTCACCAATTACAGCCGAAAGGCAAATTCCGTCAAGACCACCCAGCGGGTGATTCGATGCAAAAATAAAACGACCGGTTTCGGGAATATGCTCCTCATGCTTCAATTGAAGCGTCAGATCAAAGTAATCGATGAGTTCAAGCATAAAATCAACACCGTCTTTATCTTTATAAATCGTAAGTATATGATTCAACTCATCCTGATGAATGGTGCGTGACAAATAATCAACAACAAACGATGGGATCTTTTTTGCTGTTGAAGGAGCTTTTTGATGAAGTATTTTCTTTAAATCTATCTGCATAAGGGTGTGCTTACTCTTCTTCCTTTTTGCTTATGTCTGACAAAGATAAAGTTAATAATTCAATGTAGTACAATAATCAGAATTATTTTAAAAATATGATTGAACAAAATCATTGATATTTATGTTTAATATAAATATGTAATATCACTTTTTCTCTCTCCTTCTGATTAAAACCTTTATTTATCCTGTGTATCAATTGTTTATAATTGTTTCGGATCTGTTTTATAAGTTATATTTAACATTTAAAGGGTTCTATTTTTACTTTTTTTGTGTGAATATTAAACTAAAAGAGTCGTAATTTGTTGTAGTTAAAAGTAGAAAGTAATGATATGAGAAAGTCAACCATTTGGTTACTTGCAATTGTAATGGCATTTGCATTCGCCGGACTACTGTTTTTGCAGGTAAAATATGTAAGTATCATACTCAAAAAGAGCAGCGAACAGTTCAATGAAACGGTTAAACGCTGTATGCATCAGGTTTCTAAGAATCTCGAACTGGATGAAACACGCAAATATCTGGAAGAAGATCTGAGTCGGGCTGAGGCTGCTAACTATTATTACCAGAATAATGGATTAACTCACGAAATCATTTCGCAGGAAAAACATAAACTTCATGTCATCGATTCGAACGGAACCATCCAGCAAATCGAACTGCAAACAGACATTTCCAAACGCATTGAACCCATGTCGTCGCTGAATCAGGGACAAACTACCAATAGTATCATGAGTACTTCGCGCGATTTACAGCAGACACTCAAACGCAGATATCAGTATCAGAACGGATTAATCGACGAAGTTATTCTAAGTATTTTACAAACAGCTTATTTAAGGCCAATAGATGAGCGAATAGACTTTAAAAAGCTGAATAATTATTTAAAAGCAGAATTTATTAACAATGGTTTAAACTTACCATTCCTGTTTTCTGTTATTAACAAAGATGGCAAAGTAGTGTATCAAAGTGGCAATATACCGCCTGTATCTGACGTGATTACGCAGGTTTTATTTCCCAACGATCCACCGTCAAAACAGAATTATCTGCGGGTTTATTTCCCGACAAAAAGCGATTATATTTCAAGTTCTGTAACATTTATTGTACCATCTATTATCTTCTCGCTAATACTGTTGGTAACCTTTATTTTTACCATTTATATTGTATTCCGCCAGAAGAAGCTTTCTGAAATGAAGAATGATTTTATCAATAATATGACGCATGAGCTGAAGACACCGGTTTCAACCATCTCATTGGCGGCCCAGATGTTAAAAGATTCAGACATTACAAAAAGTCCGGAAGTATTTAAACACATCTCAGGTGTTATCAATGATGAAACCAAACGATTGGGATTCCTGGTCGAAAAAGTACTTCAAATGTCATTATTTGAGCGCCAGAAAGCGGCCTTAAAATTAAAAGAACTGGATGCAAATGATCTGTTGGCAGGTATTGCCAATACATTTGCCATTAAAGTGGAAAAATATGGCGGAAGCATTGATATAGAACTAAATGCGGAAGATTCAACAATCTATGCCGATGAAATGCACATCACAAATGTGCTGTTCAATTTGCTGGATAATGCGGTGAAATACAGACGCCCCGAAGTTCCTTTAGAATTGATGTGCCGCACCTGGAATGAAAGTGGAAAATTATTTATTTCAATTGAAGATAATGGTATTGGTATCAAAAAAGAATATCTGAAGAAAGTGTTCGACAGATTTTTCCGCGTACCTACCGGGAATGTACATGACGTAAAAGGATTTGGTCTTGGACTGGCCTATGTACGTAAAATAGTTGAAGACCACAAAGGTTCGATCCGGGCCGAAAGTGGTTCAGATAATGTAGGAACAAAATTTATTATTACTTTACCTCTTATAAAAAGTTAGTTATGGAAGAAAAACTGAAAATCTTCTTTTGCGAAGATGACGAAAACCTGGGTATGCTATTAAGAGAATACTTACAGGCTAAAGGGTATGTAACAGATCTCTTTACAGATGGAGAAGCTGGTTATAAAGGTTTTACGAAAGGTAAATACGATCTTTGTGTGCTTGATGTGATGATGCCTAAAAAAGACGGTTTCACACTGGCACAGGAAATTCGTGCTATTAATCCGGACATTCCAATTATTTTCTTAACTGCTAAAACAATGAAAGAAGATATTCTGGAAGGATTTAAAATAGGTGCTGATGATTATTTGACTAAACCATTCAGCATGGAAGAGTTATTGCTTCGTATTGAAGCTATTCTTCGTCGCGTGAAAGGCAAGAAAATGAAAGATATTCCATTCTATAAACTGGGTAATTTCATGTTCGATACTCAAAAACAAACATTAACCATCGGCGACAAAGTAACGAAACTGACTACCAAAGAATGCGAATTATTAAGCCTGTTATGTTCACATGCCAACGAAATCCTGGAACGTAACTATGCCTTAAAAACCATTTGGGTAGATGATAATTACTTTAATGCACGCAGTATGGATGTTTACATCACAAAATTGCGTAAATTATTGAAAGATGATCCCAGCATCGAAATCATCAACATTCACGGTAAAGGGTATAAACTGATTACACCGGTAGGTGATGAACCGGCACGTGAGGAATAAATTGTAAATCTCCACAAATAAGAGATATTAAACAGTATAAAGGATTGTCTGAAAAAACAGGCAATCCTTTTTTATGGCATGAAATCTACCGAAAATATTCTTTTGACTGATTTCATGCTTTATTTATTCTGCTCATTGATTCTGTCATTCATCAATCAGAATCAATGACTGTATTAAACTTAAAATTTATTGATTTTATATTTCCAAATCCAAAAGAAAATACAAACAATTGTTGTTAAACCTAAACCCAGACCTAATGAAATTGTATTACTCCAGCCAAATCCTTCGGGCGCTATAAATATATAAGTGATACAAACGGCCGTCATAAACAGTGCAGGAATTAAAGTTATCCAATAATTTTTCTGCGAAGATACCAGATAGACGGTCAGAGCCCATAATGTAAATACAGCCAGTGTCTGATTACTCCATGCAAAATAACGCCAAATCATATCGAATCCGTCTTTATTTTGAAAACTATAAAATAACAAAGCAATTGCCACTAAAAATAGCGGAATACAGATAAACAGCCG
This sequence comes from uncultured Parabacteroides sp., assembly GCA_947074335.1. Taxonomy (GTDB): domain Bacteria; phylum Bacteroidota; class Bacteroidia; order Bacteroidales; family Tannerellaceae; genus Parabacteroides. The sequence goes on along the minus strand of CAMTPG010000005.1, from coordinate 5,996 downwards.
CTTTATAATTTTCTTTTGTTCAAGTTTCAGAAAATCAGCCACAATAAGACGCGCTGACCGAAAGGCTGTATCTCCTGAAGTAATAGGAGCTGCAATAACACCCAGAATAGCCAGTACGCTTCCGGCTTTTCCCAGCCATTCTTTGGTAATGCTGTCGACAACTATGGCGGCATTGGTTTCTGACATACCGTTATTGTGATAAAAATAGGTTGCTGCAGCAGCCCAGATTAAAGCGACAATACCTTCTGTAATCATGGAGCCGTAGAATATAGGACGGCCATACTTTTCATTTGTAATACAGCGGGCCATTAACGGACTCTGTGTAGCATGAAATCCGGAAATTGCACCACACGCTATACTGACAAACATAATGGGAAAAATAGGGAGATGGCCGGGATAGGTATTTTTTATACCCTCTGTAATTTCGGGGAGAGGAGGAAAATGGATAAAAAGCATAATCAGTATGCCGATTGCCATGAATAAAAGAGCACCGGCAAAAAAAGGATAAATTTTGCCAATAATTTTATCCACCGGCAGAAGTGTGGCAATTACATAATAGATAAAAACCAATATGATCCAGAAATTGGTATCCAGCCTGGCCGGAGTAAGATTTGCCAGCAATCCGGCAGGACCGGCTACAAACACTGCACCTACCAAAATCATTAATATAACGGTAAAGCCACGCATAAACTGTTTGAAATGCGGACCCAGATATCGCCCCACAATTTCAGGCAGACTTTCACCTTTTTCCCGCAGTGAAAGCATTCCGGCCATATAATCATGAACCGCACCGGCAAAGATACTGCCGAATACAATCCACAAAAAAGAGGCGGTTCCAAATTTTGCACCCATAATAGCACCAAAAATCGGCCCCAATCCGGCAATATTCAAAAACTGAATCATAAAGATCTTCCAGGGCTTTAACGGCATATAATCGATTCCGTCTTTTAATGAATAAGCGGGTGTTTGTCTGTCTGCATCGATCGAAAACACACGTTCTACATACTTACCATAGATAAAATAGCCTGCCACGAGAATGATAAGGCAACAAATAAAGGTAATCATGGTTTTAAAGAATTAAGTAGACAAAAAAAGGATATAAACGACGGTATCTTTTATTCGATGGCAGTCGTTTATATCCGGATTATTAAAATAGAGCTTATTGATTTAATAAGCTCTTTACAGTTTCTGATATTTTACGACCTTCTGCTTTTCCGGCCAGTGATTTTGTAGCCACACCCATTACTTTACCCATATCTTTCGGTCCGGCAGCTCCTGTCTCGGCAATAATTTTACGAACAGCCTCCTCCAGTTCGGCATCCGACATTTGCTCGGGAAGGTATTTTTCCATCACGGCAACCTGTGCCAGTTCGGCATCTGCCAGATCCTGACGACCCTGCTGCGTATAAACTGTGGCAGCATCTTTTCCCTGTTTCACCAGTTTCTGGATAATCTTCTGGGCATCTGCATCCGAAAGTGTATCATTAGCTCCCGGAGCTGTCTTTGCTTCGATAAAGAATTTCTTAACATTGCGTAATGTTTCCAAAGCCACTTTATCTTTTGCTTTCATTGCGTTTTTAATGTCTTCGCTGACTTTTTCAAATAAATCCATTGCGTTTATTATTTATTTAAAACTTATAATTCGTTTATCCGGTTTATCTTTTTTATAGGCCGGTTCGGTATCTTCTTTTAAAGAAAAAGCGGATGTTTCCTTTTGAGCAATAAGCTGATCTTCTTTCTGACGCGCTTTGGCAAACTCCTTCATATTTCGTTTGTATGCAGGGGTCTCCTCCAGCAGGGAGATCAGATAGTCATCATCCAGCTCATCCGGATTTAAAACCACGACTTCCACTTTGGGGCGGCTCATCAGATTACCATAACCGTAACGATCCAATAAATCACGTTCCTTCTCTTCTTCCTGCTGACGTAATGCAGCACGTTCTTCTTCTTCACGTGCCTCCTCCTCGGATTCGATACGACGTTTATCTGCTATCTCCGGAATATTATCTAATCCGAAACCGGTAGCCAGAATTGTTATCTTTATCTGTTTTCCTAAACTATTATCGTTGGCAAAACCCCACTTCACGCGGAAACGTGTTTTGAAACGGGCCATGAATTCATGCACATAATTCATTTCATCCATACCCAGTTCAGCTTCATCACTGTAATAAATATTGAAGAGGATGCGACGTGCATTAAAAATATCATTATTATTTAACAATGGCGATTTTAAAGCTTCATCGATTGCTTTCTGCAAACGATCTTCACCTTCACCATAACCATTACTCATCAAAGCCACCCCCCCGTCTTTCATGGTAGTATGAACATCGGCAAAGTCTAAGTTTTGCAAACCATGAATCGTAATAATTTCGGCAATACTTTTTGCGGCAATAGTCAGTGTTTCGTCGGCCTTTTCATAGGCTTTGGGTACACTGAGTCCGATCTCTGCATACATATCACGCAATCGTTCATTATTAATCACGAGTAATGCATCTACATTCTTGGCAATCTTTTCCACACCGGTAAGTGCCTGTATAATTTTAAAGCGACCTTCAAATTCGAAAGGAATAGTAACAATACCCACGGTAAGTACACCCATCTCTTTGGAAATACGGGCTACTACCGGAGCAGCACCGGTTCCGGTTCCACCACCCATACCGGCAGTAATGAATGCCATACGGGTACCGTCGCTCAACATTTCTTTGATTTCTTCGGCACTGTCTTCGGCCGCCTGTTCACCGCGTTCGGGCTGATCTCCGGATCCAAGTCCGAAAGTAACATTCGAACCGATTAATAATTTATCGGGTACCTCCGAACCATTCAGAGCCTGATTATCAGTATTGCATAAGACAAAAGAGACATCCTTAATTCCTCTCCGATACATATTATTTACGGCATTACCGCCTCCGCCACCTACACCGATGACTTTGATAATGGTTTGAGGAGCTCTCTTAAAATCGAAATCTAGTATTTCATCCATAGCTGTTCGTTTTAATGCAATTATTACTCTTCATTGAACATTTCAGAAATTTTTCCCGCTACTTTATCAAATAGTCCGGGTACTTTAGTTCTATTAGGCTGATGTCTGGAATTCTGGCTATTCCGTGAAGAGGATCGTTCAGAAGCAGTTTTTTCTTCATGCGGATGATTTTCTTTTTTTGTATTTTTCAATTCTTCCGATTGAAGTTCTACCGGTTTTCTGGTTTCGCCAGGTTCAGTTTCGTCAGGTTCAGTTTGTATTACTGCTTCCTGAACAACCACTTTAACTTCCGGTACCACAACCGGTTCAGCCACAGCGCAATCCATATTGCCCTGCAACAGCAATGCAGCTGCCATGGTATAGGACGGGTTATTGGCAATCATTTCGCCGCTTTCTATCTTGTCTTTACGCACAGAAGAATACCGGACATCCATTTTAAATCGTTGTGAAATTGCTTCGCGCATATTTTTCAAGGCAGAACCGTTTCCGCTGATTACCACCGAGAAACCGGCCTCTTTTGCCACACCGGCTTCTTCAACGCGTGCATATGCATTTTCTATTATTTCGCGTGCACGCGCTTCTACGATCAGATTGATTTCGGAGATTTTAACCTCTTTATTGGTTTGCCCGTCGGTCATCTCCACCGAAACAGTCTGTTTGGGATCCTCTTTTTCCATTAAAGCATTACCAAAAGTCCGTTTCAGGCGTTCAGCCTCCTTCTCTGCAATATTCAACGACATTAAATCACGTGTAATTAAATCGCTGCCCAATGGAATCACGGTTAAAGCCACTATTTTATGCTCTTTTACTATCGTTACCGAAGTTACACCTGCACCAAAATCAATCAGAATGCAACCCTCCTCTTTTTCCGTATCTGATAAAACCAGATCAGCCAAAGCATCAGGCTCCGTAATTAATCCGGCAATTTCCACTTTTATATGACTCGCCAGATTATTCAACAGGGCATGACGCAGTGAAGGACGCCCTACAATCAGTTTATAATGAGCTTCTATGCGCGAACAGGATAATCCAAGGGGATTAGATTCCGATTTATTATCCAAAAAATAAACCGGAGAAGTAACTTTAAATATATCCAGCATATCGGGATGATATGCTTTACATTCATCCTCAAGTGATGCCAGCACTTCATCAGTGATGGTTCCGCCCCCGAGCATACGGGTAACAGTATGATTAATTGTGCGTAATGATTGACCGCCGATACCCAGATAGACTTTGGCAATCTTTTCGCCCTTGAGTTTATTTTCAAGTTTCAGTATTAACCTGTTTATCTTATTGGCTGCATCTTTAATACTTTTCACACAACCTCTGCGAATGCATTTGTCGGTGCTTTCGACCTCATAAGTGATTACCGAAAGAGCTTTATTTTGTTCCTTCACACCTACCATACCGACAATATGAGATGAACCCAGGTCGATGGCTGCAATAAATTCCTTGTACGCCATATCTATTTATCTTTTAGTGCAAATAATCTGATCTTTATATTTTAAATTGATAACACTGTATTTATTCCATCCCACTTTCGGCATGGCCTTTTCATAAAAAAGACGAAGATCCGACAGTTTATCTTCGAAGTCTGATAAAGATCCCAGCATTATCTTATGATTTCCCACACGCGGAATCAGTTCAACTTCATGATCCGGATGAACATAAATCTGGGTAATCTGCCCGTTCCAAAAATCATCCTTTTGCAAAAATAATGCAAATTCATACAAATCAGTTGTTCCAAAGTCTTTTTCTATATGTCCGAAAGCAATTGGTACATGAGCCACATACCGGGCACTTAATGGCATTGTGCTTCCTGAGTTATCAATATAGTAATTATTTCGTCCCATTATACGGAGTATCGGCATTTTCTGCTCTACTTCTATGATTATTTGCGATGAAGGTGTTTTATAGACCTGAATACGCGAAATCATCTCGTTCTTTAACAATTCGGATTCAATTTCGAATGTGTTAATCTCGTTTAATGGTTTATTAATAGGATTGATCTTTTTTTGATTCAATAAACCAATCAGATCTTTCTCATTGATAAAATGTTTATCCAGACTATCCAGCACCACAACCTGAATATCCCTGCATAAATCCTGCTGTTTCCTTTCGCGAAAAAAGAAAGCAGTAAATGCAAGGTAAGCACATAATACGGCTGCTGCGACTATGGATAAAATACGAATCACGCCTGTTACTCCTTATCTAAAATTAGCTTTATAGGTTCTATCAGCAAATCAATATCACCGGCTCCCAGTAATATAACAACATCCAGCTGATTTTTCTCGTCCGAAATCAAACTAATTAATTCATCTTTACGAATTAATCGCTTTTGTGAAATAGTCACGTCATCAAAAATAAGCTGTGAGGTTACGCCGGGAATCGGAGTTTCGCGTGCCGGATAAATATCCAGCAAAATCAATTCATCCAGCAGAGAAAGACTTCGGGCAAAATCGCGGGCAAAATCTTTGGTTCTGGAATAAAGATGCGGCTGAAATATGCCGGTTACTTTCCGTCCTTTATACAAGGCTTTAATTGATTCAATGCTTGCCTTCAGCTCATCGGGATGATGTGCATAATCATCCAGTAAAACGACATGATCTTTTTTAATATGAAAATCAAAACGACGTTTCGGACCCTGGAATGAGGCCATACCTTTCAGGATTTCCTCCTCGGTAACGCCGTTCATCCAGGCCAGTGCTATCGCAGCCACCCCGTTTTCCACATTGATTTTGACCGGCACACCCAGTTGTATATCTTTAATCGTAATATCAGGTGCCACAAAATCGAAAAAGATTTCGCCATTGCCGATGCGGATATTTGTGGCATAAAAATCGGCCGTTTCAGAAGCTGAATAGGTATAACTCTTTACATCGGCATTTAATTGAGGAGTTACATGTATACCTTTCTTCATAATCAGACATCCGCCCGGTTGTATCAGAGAGGTAAAATGATCAAAACTCGCTTTATATGCTTCGGGCGTTCCGTAGATATCCAGATGATCCGGATC
>CAMTPG010000004.1 GCA_947074335.1 uncultured Parabacteroides sp. | reverse complement strand
GCGATACCATGCGCATTGATTCTATTTGCTTTATGATGCATCAGGATACCGCCGGGCTGATTTATGATATTCATGTAATTAAGCATAAATACAGACAACAAGCGCCTTTCAGTGCCGAGGTAAAAGGTAATTTACGCAGCAACTTTGCAGATGCTGAATTTATCTATAAAAATGCTTTGGGTAAGACCGGCTTCCTCATTGGCGCACGCATCGACATCGAAAAAGAGGGATATCGACTGCATCTTTTCCCGGATAATCCGATTATTGCCTATAAACCCTATCAGCTGAATCCGGATAATTATGTATTTTATAAAGACATCAAAGATATTTCGGCAAATCTGAAACTCGAAGGCGAAGAAGGCGCAGAACTCTGGATTCGTTCCGGACAGGAAAATGAGTCCGAAGAGGAGCTGCATGTGGATATCAGTCATATCAGTCTGGCAGCGCTCTCGACCGCATTCCCCGATATGCCGAAATTGCGCGGTATGGTAAGTGCCAATCTGCAATATGCACCATCTGATTCGAGCTTCACCATGATGGCCGATGTCTATATTGATACGTTGTATTATAATAATGGCCGTGTGGGCGAACTGATGTTTAATGCCACATATTTGCCCATCAGTAAAAAAGAGCACCAGGTAGATTTACATCTTTTCCGCGATAATCAGGAAATCACCACAATCACAGCCTATTATCAGATGGGTAATAACGATTATCTGGATGGCACACTCTCGATCAATAACCTGCCCTTCGATATGTTGAATCCCTTTATTCCGGATGATATGGCACGCATCAACGGCGATCTGATCGGGAATATGAACATTACGGGAAGCACGAAACATCCCGTGCTGAATGGTTTTATCGAATTGGACAGTACGGATATTTATATGGCCATGGTAGGCAGCACATTCAAACTGCAGGATGATAAGATTGATGTAAAAGATAATCTGATTTCTTTTAAAGATTTTAATATCTATTCGGCCGGCAATAATCCCTTTACCATCAATGGCGACATCAATATTCATGATATCCGGAAAATTCATGCCGATATCACACTGAGTGCCGAAAATATGGTACTGCTTAACAGCAAGAAGACAAAAGAAAGCATTGCTTACGGAAAGCTGATTGTTGATCTGAACTCTACCATTCGCGGTCCGATCGATGCGCTTCAGATGCGCGGCGGACTAAAACTACTCGGGGGCACGGATATTACTTATGTTATGCAGGAATCACCGCTTACGGCACAGGATAAACTGACCGGACTGGTTACCTTCACCAATTTCTCGGATACATTACTGTTGCAACAGCAGGAAGCACTGCAGGCACAGCTGCCCATCGGCGGTCTGGATCTGGTGCTGACTATCGATATCGATCAGTCGGTTCGCGTCAACGCCGATTTAAGTCCTGACGGATCAAACCGGATCGAACTCGAAGGCGGCGGCGATCTCTCGTTCCAGTACACACCACAGGGCGAAATGTATCTGAACGGACGATATACCTTGTCGGGCGGAATGGTGAAATATACCATCCCCATTATCCCGCTGAAGGAGTTCAACATTCAAAGCGGCAGTTATGTGCAATGGAACGGGAATGTGCTGAATCCGGTGCTGAATCTGACGGCCACCGAGCGGGTTCGTGCCTCGGTAAGTCAGGATAACGGCTCATCGCGCATGGTCGTATTCAATGTGGGCGTTTCAATAACCCAGACACTCGAGACCATGCAGCTGCGCTTTGTCATCACAGCTCCCGAAGATCAGGTGATGCAACAGGAACTGAATCGTCTCGGCGAAGAGCAGCAGGCCCAGATTGCAGTAACCATGCTGATTACCGGCATGTATATCAATATGAACAGCGCCGGCTCCACACAAGGTCCTAACTTTAATATGGGCTCTGCCCTGAATGCGGTGCTGCAAAGTGAAATCAATAATCTGGCCGGTGCTGCATTCCAGAATATGGATATCACCGTAGGTATGGAACAATCGAGTGCGCTTGATAATAACCGGTCCGATTTATCCTTCAGCATTTCCAAACGGTTCTATAATGACCGTATCTCCATTATTCTGGGTGGAACCATCGCCGGAAAAAACAACAACAATGAAGGACAATCGCAACCTTTCATCAACAATGTCTCGGTAGAATACCGGTTAGACGGATCAGGAACGCGTTATATTAAATTATTCTACGACAAGAATTACGAAAGTATTCTGGAAGGCGAAATCACCGAAGCCGGTGCAGGTATTGTATTGCGTAAAAAAATGCTTCATTTGCGCGAACTCTTTAACTTCAGACGAAACAAGAAAAAGGTGAAAGAAGAAAAAGAGAAAAAAGAGAAAGAAAAAGCAATTAAAGAAGCCGAAAAACAAAAAGAAGAGAATGAAACAAAGAAACAGGATACACATTAACTGCCCATTTCTTTCTTATCTGCCCGCTATATGGGGTAAGAGAGGCTGGTTGTACAGTATTTTCCTTATTGTACTGCTGGCTACCTCCTGCTCTACAACCAAAAATTTGCCCGAAGGTGAAGTACTCTATACGGGCATCAAAGAGATCAATATCACTCATAAATATGACAGTGTGCAATATGGCGAGGAATATGTAAAAGAGACTGCCAGCGCCATCAGTGACATTGAAAAGGCTTTATCTTATCCGCCCAATAATGCCTTGCTGGGCAGTTCATCCATCCGCGTTCCGTTCCCGATGGGTTTGTGGATTTATAATAAATTTGTCAATAAAAAGGGGAAATTCAATAAATGGATTTTCAAACGACTGGCAGCCAAACCGGTTTACATCAGTAAAGTTAATCCGGAAATCAGAAGTAAAATCGCCTACAATCTGTTGCAGGAATATGGTTACTTTAAAGGAGAAACTTCGTTTGATATCGATTACAATCCCAAGAATCACCGGAAGGCAAAGATCACGTACAATGTTGAAATGAATAAACCCTATACGTACGACAGTATAGCTTATATCAACATGAATCCGGTAATCGACAGTCTGGTAATGGCTAATATCGGAAAAACACTGCTGCATAAAGGAGATATCTTCAATGTAAATAACCTGGAAAATGAACGCGACCGCGTTTCCACCTTGTTACGTAACAGCGGTTATTATTATTTCCGCCCGAATTTCCTGACCTACGAGGCCGATACCATTATGAATCCCGGTCATGTAGCTCTGCATATCATGACACGCCCCGGACTTCCCCAAGAAATTCTTCGCCCTTGGAAAATCGGAGATATCACAGTACGCTTAAACGGCTATGGCAACGAACCGCCTACCGATTCGGTAAAGTATAAAGATCTGACCATCTATTACGAAAGTAAACTGCGCGTACGTCCCAAAGTACTTTACAATAATATCATGTTTAAACGTGGTGATATCTACTCACAGACCGAACAGCAAAAGACACAAACCGAGCTGGCCCGACTGAATATTTTCAGATATTCGGAAATGCAATATGCGCCCAAAGATACAATGCCCGGATGCGATACATTGAATCTGGTCATCAACTCGGTTTATGACCTTCCATTAGATGGCGAACTGGAATTCAATGTCACGACCAAAAGCAGTGATCTGACAGGACCGGGAGCCGTATTCAGTATCACCAAACGCAATATTTTCCATGGCGGTGAAACTTTTAATGTATCGCTACGCGGTTCCTACGAATGGCAAACCGGAAAGAAAATTAAAAACAGCACCTCAATCAACAGCTGGGAATTCGGAGTCAATGCAACACTGACCTTTCCGCATATCATTTTTCCGAAGATTTATAAGCATAATATGAAATATCCGTCGAGCACTTCGTTCCGCATTTATGCGGATCAGATCAACCGGGCACGCTTCTTTAAGCTGTTGGCCTTTGGCGGCGGTGCTTCTTATGATTTCCAGCCTACGGCAACCAGCTACCATTCGATTATACCTTTTAAACTGACTTACTCGCTGCTACAGCGCACCACACAGGCTTTTGATTCAATTACCACAGCTAATCCGGCGCTGAAACGAAGTCTCGACAATCAGTTCATCCCCGTAATCGGATATACCTATACATATGATGATTCGCCGATCACCAGCAAACGTAACCACATCTGGTATCAGGCCTCCATCTCGCAATCCGGGAATATTCTGGACGGACTGTATGCCATTGCAGGCAAGAAATTTAATAAGATGGATAAAAAACTCTTTGGCAATAAATTCTCCCAGTTTCTGAAGGTCACCAATGAAATTCGTTACAACTATAATCTGGGAAACGGACAACATCTGGTAAGCCGCTTAATGGGCGGCATTGCCTACAGTTACGGCAACTCAAATACAGTACCCTATATCGAACAATTCTACATCGGCGGTGCCAACAGCATCCGCGCTTTTACGGTTCGCAGCATCGGCCCGGGTAGTTTTCATCCGAGCGATCAGAAATATGGTTATTTAGATGAAACCGGCGATATTAAGATCGAAGCCAATCTGGAATACCGATTCCCGATTTTGGGTGATCTGCATGGCGCCACATTTCTGGATGCCGGGAATGTCTGGCTGTTGCGAAATGATCCGGCACGTCCGGGCGGACAGCTGAGCGGCAAACATTTCTTCAAACAGATTGCTCTTGGAACCGGTGTGGGATTGCGCTATGATTTCACCTTTATAGTGATCCGACTCGACTGGGGTATCGGACTCCATGTGCCTTATGAAACAAAAAAGAAGGGTTATTTCAATATTCCTCATTTCAGAGACGGAAATGCGCTGCACCTGGCAGTGGGTTATCCTTTCTGATGACAGGCTTTAAGATTGATTCCGATTCGCTGTTTCATTTTCATATGGATTACTAATCCGTTATCATTTCAGAAACAGATATTCCGTTTTGCACAAACTGATACACGGATAGATCCGGTCAATCCATCCGTATATCAGTCGGGCAAATCTGATTTGGGGCTGTCGATGTATACACTATTTAAATCAGAAAGTCAAAGATCTATTGTCATTGAATAGATTCATTTTGATTCATGTTACAGTAAAGTAATCAGGATCGGTTCGGTATCCGGATTATAAATGCTTTGTTATAGCTCCGATAATATCCAGACAAAGTGTCGTTGTTTTATCTCCGTGATCCAGGTCGGGATTGAGTTCTACCAGATCCATGGATTTGACCAGGTTGGTGGACAGCATATCTTCGACAAACGACATGAACTCGGCGGGAATTAAACCCTCAGGCACACAGGTTCCGGTGCCCGGTGCATAATCCGGATCGATGCTGTCTACATCAATGCTGAAATGCACGTTGCGTATTTTACGTTCCTTCAGTTTCTTGCGGATATCTGCGGCTACAAAATCAATGCCTTCGCTGCGGATCAGATCCATGGTATAAACACTCAGCTGTTCACGTTCGATCAGTTCGAGTTCGCCCTCATCCAGACTGCGTGTTCCCACCAGAAATACATTTTGCGGATTCACTTTATTACCCGGCGCATAGACATTCACCAAAGCTTCGCTGCCCATGCCCATCAGGGCACTGAGCGGCATACCGTGAATATTTCCGCTGGGTGATGTTTCGTTGGTATTGATATCGCCATGCGCATCAAGCCAGATGATGCCAAAATCCTCATAACATTTTCCTACGCCTGAAGCACTGCCCAGTCCCAGCGAATGATCGCCGCCTATGACCAGCGGAAATGCACCGCCGCGCAACGTATCATACACCAGCTCGGCCAGATTATTATTTACCTCCACGATTTGATCGAGGTATTTCATTGTATGACTCAGTGCATATTTATCCTCTTCCGAAACCGGCGGAACATACAAATTCCCCAGATCGAATGCCCGATGTCCGTTCTCACGAATCAAGCGCATCAATCCGCGTTCACGCAGATGATTCGGAGCACGCTCCACGCCGTTTCGGTCGCACCCCAGATTCAGGGGTACACCAATTACATTTATTTTCATAGCTTAAAACTGATCGAAGGTTTTCTGTATAATTGCCAGTGCATCCAGCATCTCTTCGCGGGTAATCACCAGCGGTGGCGTAAAGCGGATGATATGATCGTGTGTAGGCTTGGCTATCAGGCCGTTTTCTTTCAGCGCCAGACAAATATCCCAGGCCGTTTTTCCGTTGCCGGGTTCGGTTACCACCGCATTCAGCAACCCTTTGCCGCGTACTTTCCGAATCATGGGATGCCGGTACTTTTCCATCTCTTCACGAAACAGCCGGCCTGCAACGGCAGCATTTTCCGACAGATTTTCGTCGCGCACCACCTCGAGAGCCGCAATACCCACACGCGCTGCCAGCGGATTTCCGCCATAGGTAGAGCCATGCTCACCCGGTTTAATGGTCAGCATAATTTCATCATTGGCAAACACGGCCGATACCGGAGTAACACCTCCCGAAAGCGCTTTGCCCAGAATCAGAATATCGGGATGCACCGCTTCGTAATCGCAGGCCAGCAATTTGCCGGTGCGACCGATGCCGGTTTGTACCTCATCGGCAATAAAGAGTACGTTATGTTGTTTACAAAGTGCATAACAGCGACTCAGATAACCCTCGTCGGGAACAACCACGCCCGCTTCGCCCTGTATCGGTTCCACCAGAAAACCGACAACCGAAGCATCGGCAAGCGCCGTTTCGAGTGCATCCGCATCATTATAAGGAATCTGAATGAATCCCGGAGTATAAGGACCGAAACCGGCATACGATGACGGATCGGTACTCATGGATATAATCGAAATGGTACGTCCGTGGAAGTTCTCGCGACACACAACGATCTTTGCCTCACCGGGTTGTACACCCTTCACGGCATATCCCCAGCGACGAGCCAGCTTCAGCGCCGTCTCTACCGCCTCAGCGCCCGTATTCATGGGCAGCAATTTATCATATCCGAAGAATTTGCAGGCAAACTCCATATATTCGCCCAGCACATCCGAGTAGAAGGCGCGCGAAACCAGGGTTAACTTTTCGGCCTGCCCGGTCAGTGCGCGGATGATGTGCGGATGGCAGTGTCCCTGACTCAGCGCCGAATAGCCCGACAGGAAATCATAATACTTTTTGCCCTCTACATCCCATACAAAAACGCCTTTTCCGCTTTCAAGCACTACCGGCAGCGGATGATAATTATGCGCGCCATATTGCTCTTCGCGCCGGATATAATCTGTTGGTTTCATAAATCTTGTATTATATTAGTATCAGGTTCAAAGATAAGGTATCAAACTGCTGAATTATTCTTCGCAGTAATATGTTAAGAAACATATTTTATGATATTATTATAACGACAGATCATACACAAAAAAAGGCCCGCTTTTCTGAAAGCGAACCTTTTTATATCTATCCTGTTTTTGCGGTATCAATCTACCACCGACAAATAATTCTTCAGCGGATTCGAATACATCTCCAACAATTTCCGGCGCAGATACACCTCATCCTTATTGGGCAGATCAATTTTATTTAACTGCGTCTGCAGATAACTGTCGAATTTGCGTTTATCTTCCAGTCCGTAATTATCGGCAAAACGATTGGTCTGATACAACATATCGTAGGCTACATAATTGCAGGCATAGAAACGATAATGCAAATAAATCTGCCGATCGATAATGCCGGCAATGGCCGAGATCATCTCATTGCGATCCAGCGAGCGATCCAGCTTATCCAGCTCATCATTGATTGAGTTGGTGAGCGTAAAATGCACACGCCCCTTATTGTTCAGCAATCCGGTTTCCATACTGACCAGATCGTCGCGCTGACTCTTCACAAAATCAGGATTATCCCGTTTTTCCTGAAACTCTTTGGCTTTCAGAAAATCGCAGGGATCATATTCGTAAGAGATAGCGACCGGAAAAATATTCAGCTCCATCAAATTAGAGATGATATCTTTTTCTCCGCTCATATTCAGCATCTTCAGCACGCTGCCCTGTGTACGGTCGTCGGAATCTTTGGCACGGCCTTCGCGTTGTGCAATCCAGATTGACTCTTTGGTGGTATTGATGGTATAGCGAATGTATTCGGACAATGTGCGACTCACTTCAAGCATCTGTCGCACCGGCACATTACGTTTCACCAGAAAACTGTTATTTAACCGAACCAGTGTTTTAATCCAGGGACGAACCAGCAGGTTATCGCCGATAGCCACCTGCGTCATGCCATATCCGATTTCGTACAGCATGATATTCAGAAAAGCGGCATCGAGCACGATATCGCGGTGATTCGATATAAAAGTACAGGGACTTTTATCTTCGGGTAACCGGCTTTTGCCGGAAATAGTCAACGAAAAAGTAGTACGGTTTGCCACCTCCATTACGGCTTTAAAAGCCAGATGCGCTTTAAAATCATATTTAGTTTTAAAGCTGCGCATCAATGCAGAGAAAGCATTCCAGTCTACATTGGGATCTATATAGCGATAAGCACGCTCAAAATCCGCATTGGAAACAAGCAATTCGATTGCATCCTTCACCTCACTGTCGTTCAGCGGACGAATATCGTTAAACTTATCAGGAATAGCTGTATCCATATTTTTTACTTAAACTCATTTTCAATAATATCACTTATCACCTGTTTAATCTCGAGTCCGGCAGCACGCACCTGTTGCGGGATAAAACTGGTGGCTGTCATTCCCGGCGTCGTGTTGATCTCCAGCATCAGCGGTCCGTGTTCGGCCGTTATGATGTAATCAATCCGGATAATTCCATTTGCGCCCAAAAGCTTATAAATACGCGCCGTTTCCTCCTGAATCTGTTTTGTCAGTTCCACAGAGATACGTGCCGGCGTAATTTCGTCTACCTGGCCGTTATATTTAGCATCAAAATCAAAAAACTCATTGTCTGTAACCACTTCGGTTAAAGGGAAAACGACAACCTGACCCTTCACATTATAACAACCGCAGGTTACTTCTGTTCCGGCAATATAACTTTCTATAACAACTTCTTTTCCTTCTTTAAAAGCTTTAGCAATTGCCGGCTGAATTTCGGCCGCTGTTTTCACTTTTGTTATACCGAAACTGCTGCCGCCATCATTGGGTTTAACAAAAACCGGCAGTCCGAGCTGTGCGGTTACCGCCTCATCCGTCACCGTTTCGCCTTCAAACAAATGAATGGACGGCGCCACCTGTACACCAAAACCTTTCAGATACTGATTACATGCAAATTTATTAAATGTCAGCGCACTTACAAATGCATTGCACGAAGAATAAGGAATATGCAGCATCTCCAGATAACCCTGCAGCAAACCGTTTTCGCCCGGCGTGCCGTGAATGGTAATGTAGGCAAAATCGAAACGGATACGTTCGCCGTTTACCGAAAAGCTGAAATCATTTTTGTTTACAGCAACCGTTTCATCGCTGTTTACCTTTACCAGCCATTCGTTTTCGGTAATCAGCAGGATATACACATTATATTTGTCGTGATCCATAAACGAGAAGATACCTTCGGCACTCTTCAGGGAGACCACAATTTCGGAAGAATATCCTCCGGCTATAATGGCAATATTTCTTTTCATCATTCTAACTCTTTAGTCGTTGCATAATTGCGCCACTTATCAATCAGTCGCGTCATATCATCGGGCATTTCCGAATTGAAGAACAACTGTTCGCCGGTTGTGGGATGCACAAAGCCCAGCGTTTTGGCATGCAGCGCCTGACGCGGACAGAGAGCAAAACAGTTTTCGATAAACTGACGATACTTAGTGGTGCGATTACCTTTCAATATTTCATCGCCGCCATAGCGGGCGTCGTTAAACAAAATATGGCCGATGTAGCGCATGTGGGCACGAATCTGGTGCGTGCGACCGGTTTCGAGGCGACATTTCACCAGCGTAACATAACCCAGACGCTCCAGCACTTCGTAATGCGTTACGGCAGTTTTTCCCTGATCGCCTTCGGGAAATACACGCATTTGCATGCGGTTAGACGGATCGCGGGCCAGATTGCCTTCGATGCGTCCCGCATCATCGCGCACATTACCCCAGACCAGGGCACGATATTCGCGTTGTGTTGTTTTATAAAAGAATTGCGCACTGAGATGTGCTTTGGCTTCCGGCTTTTTGGCAATTACCAGCAGTCCGGAAGTATCTTTATCGATACGATGAACAAGGCCCAGTGCCGGATCGTTCGGATCATACGTAGGATCATCCTTCAGATACCAGGCCAGTGCATTGACCAGCGTGCCGGTATAATTACCGTGGCCGGGATGCACAACAAGACCTGCCGGTTTATCCACAACCAGCAAATCTTCGTCTTCGTAAATAATTTTAATGGGAATATTTTCGGGAATGATCTCGAAAGTACGCGGCGGACGGGTCATCATAATGGTAACCACATCCTCGGGTTTAACGCGGTAGTTGCTTTTTACCGGTTTCCCGTTGGCCATGATACATCCGGCATCGGCGGCAGACTGGATGCGGTTGCGTGTGGCACCCATCATGCGGTCTACCAGAAATTTATCCACGCGCAACAGCGATTGTCCGCGATCGGCTATAAACCGGTAATGTTCATACAGTTTCGATCCTTCTTCTACATCATCGGGTAAAAAGAGACCTTCAGCCTGTTCGTCGTCAATTTCATCATAGAATTCATCCATAGCTAAAACCAGTTTTCTTCATCACTATTCAGAGATTCAATCGGCAGATCCTGCAGCTGGTGTTCAGACAGATCCAGTGTATCTTCAGGGATCCAGTCGGTGCCGCTGCTTACAATTAAAACGAGCTGTGCCGAAAGCGGAACATTCTCGCCTTTTCGAAGCACACGTCCGTTTAACTCAACAGCCAATGCCAGATCTTTATAATCGCCGGGTACATATTCGATTTCGATCTGTTCGAATCCGCGCGCCTTCAGCATTGCATAAGCCTGACGGAAAGAGAGATCCTCCACATCGGGGATCAGCCCCATCTGAGCCGTTTCTGCATTGACGGTAATGAAAACAATTCGCCCCTCTTTTACCTTCGATCCTGCCTTAGGCACCAGTTCTACAATGGCACCCGGTTTCACGTTTTTAGAGAATACCGAATCGATCACGCTGTAACGCAGGTTGTTGCTCTTAAAGAACTGTGCAGCTTCCTGCATGTCAAGACCTTTTACATCGGGAACTACAACTGCCTGATTGTGGCGTGTATAGTGACCGAGCCATGCCAGTGTACCGAGCACAACACCCACCGCAACAACAATTGCAAGCAATAGATTCAAGACATACGGATTCTTAATTACTCTTCCAAATAAGTTACTCATTTTATTTTTGTTTATTCAGGCGAATCAAATGTAAGGAACAAAGCTGTTAAAACAAAGAAAGTAAAGGCTTTTTAGCAAAACCTCTACTTTCTTTATACTTTTTCAGATTGGATGTCTTATCCTACGTACTCGTCAGAAACTGATAATTTAGCTCTGCCTTTAGCACGACGAGCTGCTAATACTCTGCGGCCATTAGCTGTAGCCATTCTTGAACGGAAGCCATGCTTGTTCTTTCTTTTTCTGTTCGATGGTTGGAATGTTCTTTTCATCTTGCTATATTATTTATTATTTATCTTTCGAATCATACTATTTCGGGCTGCAAAGATAGATGCTTTTTTTTAATAAACAAAGCGTTGAACTCTTTTTATTGCATTTTTATGCAGCTTTCTGTTTCTATATCAAAAGATTCCTCCCTGATAGAGGTTGTCAAAATTAGTATGCTCACCTTCCAGTTTCTGTGCTGCCGCTCCTTCGGGATTGAGCTCGATGGCCTGTTTGAGGTCTTCGAAAGCACCCTCTTTATCGCCTTTCAGGTTGCGGGCACGACCGCGTTCGGCATAGGCTTCGGCAAAAGCAGGCTGCACTTCGATGGCTTCGCTGAGGAAATGAATCGCCTCGTCGGCACGTCCGGTATCAATCAGCAAACCGCCGATAGCCAGTGTGGCAGCTTCGTTGTAAGGGTTCAGATCGAGGGCACTCTGGTAATCGGCCAGTGCCGAATCGGTATCCTGCAGTGCTGCATGGATGCGGCCGCGCAACAGATAGCCGGTCTCCTCTTCGGGCATCAGCTCAATGGCTTTTTCCACATCGGCCAGTGCTTCCGAGGGCTGTTTCATCTGCAGCAGCAATTCGGCACGCAAAAGCCAGGCATCGGTAAAATCGGCATTCAGCGAAAGGGCTTTGGTCAGATCGGCCAGCGCTCCCAGCACATCGCCGGTAGCCCGTTTGGCTTTGCTGAGTTGAAACCAGGCTACGGGATCGGTCTCATCGAGCGCAATCAGGTGCCGGCAATCGGCTATGGCATCGCCGTCTTTATCCATCATAAATAATAGGTTCACGCGCGTGAGGCGGGTTTGTGCATGATCGGGTTCCATTTCAACCATACGGTTAAGCAGTTCGAGCGCCTCTTCAAATTTATGTGCCGACGAATAGGCCAGCGCCAGGTGATTCATCGTTTCAAAATCTTCGTCGATCTGCAATGCTTCGGTAAAACATTTGATGGCATAGCCTAACTGTCCCATTTTCTGGGCGCGGATACCGTCGTATTTCAGGATATCAAAATTCTTCATTTCATTTTTCGCCTTTTCCTCTTCCGGTTGTACGGATTTAGATGAAAAAAGTGAAGTAAAAAAGTTTGCCATGTGCTTCATTTTTGTTGTTCGATGAGCAAAGATAAGATTTCTGCGAGGAAATAGCAACCGGAATTCTAATAAACAGCTGTTTACGGGATGAAAAAGCAGAGCTTCTATAGTGCGAAAAAAAGGGATGTAAATGGCTTTGCCTTTTGATAATTGTCAAAAGGTCTTCCGATAATTATCAAAAGGTCTTAGGACAATTGTCAAAAGGCCTTAGGATAATTATCAAAAGGTCTTCCGATAATTGTCGAAAGGCCTTTTGACAATTATCGAAAGGCAAATGCATGATAATACCTCCTGCTACCCGCAGAATAAAAATAAAAAAGCAGCTGCCCTCTGTGGGTAAGGCAGCTGCTTTTACAGGATTGAAAGTGAAAAGGGAATTTTTAGAGTTTAGTCGATTTCTTTACCTTCGTTATCGAAAATAATTACTTTCTCCGTACCGCTCTCGTTAGATACAAGTACCACTTTGGCTTGCTGTTTCTCGCTGTTCCAGGCAAGTGATTTCAGTGCATACTCGTCATTCAATTCGCTAATCGCTTTCTGAATGGGCTCGCTCAGCTCGTCGAACTTAACGGGTTTGAAACCGTCGTCCTGCAGAGCCGACACATTTACTACGTCTACTATTACACTATCTATAGTATTAGCATTGGCGTTTGCTAATCCGAAGGCTCCGCAAACCAGAGCCATTGTTACAAAAATTTTTTTCATCGTTTTGAAATTTAAATGTTGTTTATGCTTGACTAATGTCGTTATGCCAAATAAGTTGCAAAGGGTGTGCCAAAAGAAGGAAACAGGCCAAAAAATGCATTTTACCACCTGACATAGTGATACTTAACAGATACGTGCCAAAATCCGCAACTTGTGGAAAACCTGTGGAATGTGTAGAAATTTTCCACACTTGCCGTGTGGATTTAATGTGTATTTTTGCAAAAGCAATCTGCAAACATCATGACGTATACCATCGAACATACCATCCGGATAAAAATTGTGCTCATCTGTCTGACCGTTGTACTGGCCTGCGGATTTTTTCTGTTTTTTATCCAGCATGCGCGCGACAATACCGACAAGCAGCTCGAAATAAACGACCGCCTGCAGGAAAAGCTCGAACTGACACACGATCTGATTCGCGAAGTAAACGAAACACAGTCGATGGCAAACCGCCTGATCAGCACGCAAAGCAGCGCCGACTACCGCCGCTACAAAACACAGACCGGACAAACCATGGCGCTGGCCGATTCGCTGAATCATATTTTTGCTTTTGGTCCCGATACACTGGTTTTGAAAATAAATGCACTGCTCAACCAACAGGTGAAACTGCTCGGACAGCTGCAGCGCCAGCAACGTCGCGAAAATCCGGTAACGGCCATCACCAAAACCATCGAAGAGACACAGCCGGTTATTCAGTCGGATTCGCAAATCATAATCAATCAGACCCAGAAACTCGATACCCTGATAAACAAGAAGCCGGGAAGAGGCTTTTTCAGGAAACTGGCCGGTCTTTTTGCTTCGGATAAAGACAGCATCATTACCGTGATACATCACCAGACCGATACGGTTCTATATGTAAAGCCCGATACACTGGCCGTTTTATCCACGGTAGACAGTGTGGCGCGCGAAGCGAGTGCAGTTTACGAAAAACAGCTCTATCAGCTTACGCGCCAGACCAACCGTGTGATGATGGCCAATCAGGAAATTGCACAACAAATCACCACCTTATTAATAGCACTGCATAAAGAATCGCTCGATGCCAGCCTGCAGACCACGCTCGAAAGCGAAGAGAATCTGAAACAAAGCAACCGGTATGCCATGTTGGGCGGCGCTGTGGCGCTGTTGCTGATTCTGTTGTTTTTTATCCTGATTATGCTGGATATCAATCAGGCGAAAAAAGACCGCAAAGCACTGATCGATTCCGAAGAGCAGACACGCCGGCTGATGGAGAGCCGGCACCAGTTGCTGCTCTCGGTATCGCACGATATGAAAACGCCGCTCAATACCATTTCGGGAACGCTTCAGCTGCATCAGCCCGAGGCAACAGACCGCCACGCCATGAAGCTGGCGGCGCAGTATCTGCAGGCATTGCTCGAAAATCTGATGGATTATTCGGAGCTGGAGCGCGGCAGCATCCGTCTTTCGGTGAATCGTTTCGATCCGCAGCAGCTGTTTCAGGAGGTGTGCAGTCTTTTTTATCCCGTGGCGCAACAAAAGGGCATCGCTTTGATCACCGGCTATGAGGTACCGCAGAAACTGCTGCTTTGCAGCGACTCGCTGAAGATCCGCCAGATTTGTATTAATCTGCTTTCGAATGCCTTTAAATATACGGCAGAGGGCGAAGTGCATTTTAAGCTGGCCTGTCGCGACGATAAGCTGCTGATCCGGATTCAGGATTCGGGCGTGGGCATTCCTGCGTCGATGCAGGCCAGGATTTTTGCGCCGTTCGAGCGACTGGATCAGGGCCGCCAAATGGCCGACGGGCACGGCTTCGGCATGTCGGTGGTGCGCGGTCTGACCGATCTGTTTGGCGGAACCATTACACTGCACTCTGCTGCCGGCAAAGGCACTTTGTTCGAAATCGCGCTGCCGGTGCAGCAAACCGAACCGCTGCCCGATCAGGGGAAAAAACGGATTGCAGTGGTGGATGATGATCCGGCCTTTTTAAAGATGACCTGCGAATTGCTTACGCAGCTGGGACATGAAGTAACCGGATATACAGCGCCCGTGCCGCCCGGCGTATGCGATATTATACTGACCGACTGGGAGATGCATCATTTTTCGGGCGAGACGGTGTTACAGCAGGCGGGAGAAACGCCGGTCTGGCTGATGACGGGGCGCCATGATTTTCCGGAAGAGGCGGTGAAGGCGAAAGGGTTTCAGGGTTTGATACGCAAACCATTTTCGGTGCAGGATTTGCGACTGGTTTTTGGTGAGGCACCCGCTTCGCTCGAAAATATGCTTGAAGGCGACGAAGAGCTGATCAGTGCCGTGAAACAGCTTTTTCTGGATTCGACGGCCGGACATATCAGCGAATTAAACCGGGCCGTACAGGCTGATGATTTTGAAACGGCGGCGGCAATTTGTCATAAGATGTACGGCATGAGCGCCCAGCTGGGTTACAACAAACTGGCAGCTGCACTGCGCGAAACAGACGAGCGGCGCAATGCACCATTCGAAGGCTGGCAGCAGCAGATTAACCGGATTATTCGCGAAGCGCTTTCTATTATGCAACGCGAACATCTGTAAATAAGAAATTCCGGATCTTTTTTCTTACAAAGAGATTTCGTACTGGTGCAGTTTATTGTACAGGGTTTTACGATCGATCTTCAGGAGTTTGGCCGCGAGCGATTTATTGCCTTCGGCCCGTTCGAGGGCGTTGATAATTCGCTGCCGTTCATCTTCAATGCGTAAAGGCAGCACGGATATCTCATCGGTTTCGGTTTCGGATTCCGGCAATGTAATCTGATCGATCGTGATGTAATCGGTATCGGCAAAAAGAGCGGCACGGCGAATCACATTGCGCAGCTCGCGCAGATTGCCGCTCCAGCTGCAGGCCGTCAGCGCATCCAGGCTCGGAGCATCAAGCCCTTTGAGTTGTTTATTGAGTTCGCCATTGGCCTCTTCCAGAAAGAAGGCGGCGAAACTGGGAATATCGGCTTTGCGCTCACGCAACGGCGGAACAAGAATCTCCAGTTCGTTGAGCCGGTGATAAAGATCTTCGCGGAAACGACCTTCGGCGATGGCCTTTTTCAAATCTTCGTTGGTGGCCGAGAGCAGACGCACATCGATATCCACATCTTCGGCAGATCCTACAGGGCGTACTTTGCGTTCCTGCAGGGCGCGCAATAACTGTACCTGCACTTCGTAAGAGAGATTGCCGATTTCGTCGAGAAAAACAGTACCGCCGGCAGCTTGTTCGAAAACCCCTTTTTTATCGGTGATGGCCGAAGTAAAGGAGCCTTTCAGGTGACCGAATAATTCGCTGGGGGCCAGATCGCGTGACAGGCTGCCGCAATCCACGGCAATAAATGTTTTTTCTTTGCGGTCGCTTTGTGCATGAATCAGACGCGCCACATGCTCTTTGCCGGTTCCGCTTTCGCCCAGAATCATAACCGACATGCGCGTGGGTGCAACCATACGGATAAATTCGTACATCTGGCGGGCTTTGGCGCTGCTTCCGGTAATGGTTTTCAGGCCGGAGCCATGCAAATGGGCGGTTCCTGATGTTGCAGCGACCGAAGCGGATTTGCCGGAAGCGGAAGCATCGGAAGTGTCGCAGCCGGAATTTCCAGACATGGTTCTGCCGGCCGGTTTCTCAGCCAGCAAACGCTGTATCTTCTCGCGCAAAATTTCCGGATTGACGGGCTTTTCCAGGTAATCGTCGGCACCCGATTTCATGGCCTGAACGGCAGTTTGCACTTCGCCGTATCCGGTCATAATCAGGACCGGCTGCTGCCGTTTGTTTTCTCTGATCCATTCGAGCAGCTCAATGCCGCTTCCGTCGGGCAAACGAAGATCGGTTAAAACCAGATCGAAGTGTTCGCTTTTACATACTGCTTTGGCCTGCTTCAGTGTGGTGCATAATTCAGGATGAAAACCCTGTTTCTTTAACCAGCCCTGAAGCATCAATCCAAATGCGGCATCATCTTCAACCAATACGATTCGTTTTGCTTCCATTTCGTTATCACGCTTAAAAAACCCCTGTTTCTATCCTGCAAATATACGGCTTATTTACAAGAATCGGTCATTATTTGTTAAACGCCAAAATTATGAATTTGGTATCTGTTATTTTTTAACTTGAATAAAATAGCATATAAAACGGAATTAATTACTTTCATTTCGTTACAATAAATTCCTGTTTTATTATGATATATCACTTTTAACAGAATAAAAGTAATTGTATTTTATATTTTTTATGACATAACCTGTTTCGTATATGCTATATTTTTTTAAATTTGTAGCAAATTAATTAATAGTAGACCTTATAGGATTAGACCGCTAACCACGAATCTGCTTAAATAATAATACATTTATATGGAGAATATTCAGATCGGACTTTTACTAATGGCAGTTGGAATGACTACTGTTTTTGCCATTTTACTCGTTGTTATTTTGCTTGGCAAAGCGCTGACGGCCCTGGTAAATAAATATGCACCCGAAGAGATCATCGTAAAAAAACAAGCCGGCCCGCGTCCTGCGATGGCCGCAGCAGTTCCTGTCGGTAATCAGGCTGTTTCCGTAAATCATCAGGCTGCGGCTGCAATTATTGCGGCTGTCAGTGTTGTGACCAAAGGAAAAGGAAAAGTTACAAAAATCGAAAAATTATAAGTATAAGTTAGAGTTGTAAATATCATGAAAAGAGAAATCAAATTTAGTTTGGTCTTCAGAGACATGTGGCAGTCTGCCGGAAAATATGTTCCACGTGTTGACCAGCTAACCCGGGTAGCTCCTGCCATCATCGAGATGGGTTGCTTTGCGCGTGTTGAAACCAATGGCGGAGGATTTGAACAGGTTAATTTATTGTTTGGTGAAAACCCCAATATAGCCGTTCGCGAGTGGACAAAACCATTTCACGATGCAGGTATCCAGACACATATGCTGGATCGCGCACTGAACGGATTGCGTATGAGTCCGGTGCCCGACGATGTGCGCCAGCTGTTTTATCAGGTTAAAAATGCACAGGGTACAAACATTGCCCGTACATTTTGCGGCTTGAACGATGTACGCAACATCGCTCCTTCCATTAAATATGCCAAAGCGGCCGGCATGATTTCGCAGTGCTGTCTGAGTATCACGCATTCGCCGATTCATACCGTAGAATATTACACCAACATGGCTTACGAACTGATCGAGCTGGGCGCCGACGAAATCTGTCTGAAAGATATGGCAGGTGTGGGCCGTCCGTGGTCGCTGGGTCAGATCGTAAAAAATATCAAAGCGAAATATCCGGATATTCCCATTCAGTATCACAGTCATGCGGGTCCGGGCTTCAGCGTAGCCTCAATCCTTGAGGTTTGCGATGCAGGATGCGACTATATCGATGTGGGCATGGAACCGCTTTCGTGGGGAACAGGACATGCCGACCTGCTTACGGTTCAGGCCATGCTGAAAGATGCCGGTTACATTGTACCCGAAATCAACATGGAGGCTTATATGCGTGTACGCACACTGGTTCAGGAGTTTATGGATGATTTCCTGGGCTTGTACATCAGTCCGCGCAACCGTCTGATGAACTCACTGCTGATCGGTCCCGGTTTGCCCGGCGGCATGATGGGCAGTCTGATGGCCGACCTCGAAAAGAATCTCGAATCAATCAATAAAAACAACATCAAAAATAACAAGCCGCTGATGACGCAGGATCAGTTACTGATCAAGCTTTTCGACGAAGTGGCTTATGTATGGCCGCGCGTGGGTTATCCGCCACTGGTTACACCATTTAGCCAGTATGTAAAAAATCTGGCGCTGATGAATGTGATGCAGATGGAAAAAGGAAAAGCACGCTGGAGTATGATTGCCGATGATATCTGGGATATGATTCTGGGCAAAGCCGGCCGCCTGCCCGGACCGCTTGCTCCCGAAATCATCGAAAAGGCAAAAGCGGAAGGACGCGAATTCTTCACCGGCAATCCGCAGGATAATTATCCCGACTCACTCGATAAATACCGCAAGCTGATGAACGAAAAGCAGTGGGAAGTGGGCGAAGACGATGAAGAGCTCTTTGAATATGCCATGCACCCGGCTCAGTATGAGGCGTATCGTTCGGGTAAAGCAAAAGTGGAATTTACTGCTGATGTGGCCAAACGCAAGGCAGAGAAAAATGTAATTGCCCAGCCGGTTGCCCAGGTTATTGCCAACGATGCCAAAGAGGCACTGCTGCCGAAAACGCCGCAGACCATGACGGTGGATGTAGATGGTCAGGCTTACCGCGTAACGGTTTCGTTCGGCGACACGGCGGCTGCTCCTGCCGGCGCTGCAAAACCGGAAACTGCCGCTGCTCCTGCGCCGGCTGCTGCTCCTGCCGCACCTGCTGCCGGCGCCGGACAAGAGGTGTTGTCGCCGCTCGAAGGAAAATTCTTCCTGGTGAAAGGCACTTCAGACACACCGGTTAAAGTGGGCGATGTAGTGAAAGAGGGCGATGTGCTTTGCTATGTGGAAGCCATGAAAACATACAATGCCGTACGCGCCGAGTTTGGCGGAACAGTGACTTCGATTTGCTTCCATCCGGGCGACGCTGTTTCCGAAGATGATGTATTAATGACCATTCAGTAATGAAGGAGATTTTTGAAAATTTATATGAGATGACTGCGTTCAGTAATATTATTGCCGAACCGCAGTTCCTGATCATGTATGCCATTGGTTTTCTGCTGCTATATCTCGGCATTAAAAAGCAATATGAGCCGTTGTTGCTCGTACCGATTGCATTCGGTGTATTGCTGGCTAATTTTCCGGGAGCCGAAATGGGCGTGTTGCAGGCCGATGAAAACGGCATGATCAATGTACACGGAGCAATGATGAATGTCTGGGAAATGCCGTTGCACGATATCGCACACGAACTGGGCCTGATGAATTTCGTGTATTATATGTTGATTAAAACAGGATTCCTGCCGCCTATTATCTTTATGGGCGTAGGTGCGCTGACCGACTTCGGGCCGATGCTGAGAAATCTGCGTCTTTCCATCTTCGGAGCTTCAGCCCAGCTGGGAATTTTTAGTGTGTTGCTGGTGGCCATTCTGATCGGGTTTACACCACAGGAGGCCGGATCGCTGGGCATCATCGGTGGTGCCGACGGACCGACAGCCATCTTCACGACAATCAAACTGGCCCCGCATCTTTTGGGACCGATTGCTATCGCCGCCTATTCGTATATGGCGCTGGTGCCGGTAATTATTCCCTTTGTAGTGCGCTTATTCTGCTCCGAGAAAGAGCTGCGAATCAATATGAAAGAGGAAGAGAAGAAATATCCTTCAGCCGTGGAAATTAAGAATCTGCGTGTATTGAAGATCATCTTCCCCATTCTGGTAACAACGGTTGTAGCCCTGTTTGTGCCCAGTGCCGTTCCGCTGATCGGAATGCTGATGTTCGGAAACCTGGTGAAAGAGATCGGAACAAATACTTTCCGTCTCTATGATGCCGCTTCTAACAGCATTATGAATGCGGCAACTGTTTTTCTGGGTTTGTCAGTCGGTGCAACCATGACTGTGGATGCGTTCCTGAACTGGACTACCATCGGCATTATTGTGGGCGGGTTCCTGGCTTTTGCCTTATCCATCACCGGCGGAATCTTCTTTGTGAAACTGTTTAATCTGTTTACCAAAAAGAAAATCAATCCGCTGATCGGTGCAACCGGACTGAGTGCCGTCCCGATGGCTTCGCGTGTTGCCAACGATATCGCGCTGAAATATGATCCTAAAAACCATGTTTTGCAATATTGCATGGCCAGCAATATTTCCGGCGTAATCGGCTCGGCCGTGGCTGCCGGTGTTTTAATCTCATTTTTGGGATAAAAAATATTATTCATAGATATAAACGAGATTTACAGCAGGATTTGTAAATCTCGTTTTTTAATACAATAACTTCTAATATTTCTTTATTTTTCACATAAATCAGCTAATAATTTAACATTTAAATCGAAATTAATAGGTTATAATTGCTGAAAAATAAAAATATTTAGTTTAATTTGTGACACGATACAGGATGCTTTTATCCTTTTCTAAAATAGTGAATGAATATGAAGGATACCCATGAAACTAATTTATCTGCAGTAGAAACTGCAAATAAATCAGAAGAAACTAAAGCTCCGGAAGTAATGCCGGAAAAGAAAGTAGCAGAGGTAGAAACAAGTGAAGCTTCAACGCCTGATGTTTCAACAGAAGAGACCGCAACTAAACCGGCACCGCAAGCGGAAGAAACGGAATCAAATGCAGCACTTGGAAAATTGACAAAGGCTGAAATTCTGGAGAAACTGACTGCATTAACCGATGCGCCTGCAGAAGCAAGTCGCAATGAAGTAGAATCACTTAAACAGGCCTATTATAAACTTCACCGTTCCGAATTGGAAGAGCTTAAAAAAGCTTTCGTAGAAGAGGGTGGCGAAGAGGATAAATTTGTGGCTCCCGAAGATCCTTCAGAAACTAAATTCAAAGAATTACTGACTGTTTATAAAGAAAAAAGAGCTGCAATTCTGGCCGAAGAAGAACGGGTTAAAGCAGCTAATTACGCTTTAAAATTGCAATTAATTGATCAATTAAAAGAGCTTTGCGAAAGTCAGGATGATTTTAATAAACTCTATAATGATTTCAAAGATATTCAGCAGCGCTGGAAAGAAATCAAAGCTGTTCCACAGGAACATGTCAATGATTTATGGAAGAATTATCAGATTTATACCGAGAAATTCTATGATATTATCAAGATAAATAACCAGTTCCGTGATTACGATTTCAAAAAGAATCTGGAGCTGAAAACGGCTTTATGCGAAACGGTTGAAAAGCTGGAAGAGGAACCGGATGTGATTTCGGCATTCCATCAGCTGCAAAAACTGCATCAGCAGTGGCGCGAGATCGGCCCGGTGGCCAAAGATCTGCGCGAAGAGATCTGGACTCGTTTTAAGACGGCTTCTACAATCATCAACAAACGTCATCAGGAACATTTCGAATCACTGAAATCGAAAGAGCAGGATAATCTGATTGCCAAAACGGCGATTTGCGAAGAGATTGAGAGCATCAATCCCGAAACATTGAAAACATTCAAAGACTGGGAAGATAAGAACAAAGAGGTCATGGCGCTTCAGGAAAAATGGAAAACCATTGGCTTCGCTCCCAAAAAATCGAATGTAAAAATCTTTGAACGTTTCCGTGCTGCCTGCGATGCTTATTTCAACAGCAAAGCCGAATTCTACAAAAAGAGCAAAGAGACGATGGAGAAAAACCTCGAACTCAAACGTGCACTTTGCGAGAAAGCGGAAGCTTTGAAAGACAGTACCGATTGGAAAAGCACTACCGAAAAGATGATTGCTCTGCAAAAGGAATGGAAAACCATCGGTTCGGTTGCCCGCAAACATTCGGATGCCGTATGGAAACGCTTTATCTCGGCCTGCGATTATTTCTTTGAACAAAAGAATAAAAATGTAGCGTCACAGAAGAGTGTGGAACAAACCAATCTGGATGCCAAAAAAGCGCTGATCGCAAAAATCAAAGGTATAGAAGATACGGATAATGGCGAAGCACTGGCTACATTGAAAGGATTGATGGCAGAATGGGGAACCATCGGTCATGTGCCCTTCAAAGAAAAGGATAAAATCTATAAAGAATACCACGAAGCCGTGGATCAGCAGTTCGATCGCCTTAAAGTGGATCAGAACGAACGTAAGATGCAGACCTTCCGCACCAACCTGAACGATTTATCGGGCGGCGAACGCGGAAAGAATAAGTTGTACAGCGAACGCGATAAACTGATGCGCATGTACGAACGGATGAAGAATGAACTGCAGACCTACGAAAATAACATCGGCTTCCTGAATATTTCATCGAAAGGCGGCGGCGGTCTCGTTAAAGAGATGGAACGCAAGATCGAAAAGCTCAAAAATGAAATGAGTCTGATCATTAAGAAGATTGATGCTATCGATGAAAACCTGTAAATCACGATATTTGTTTATATAACATCAGAAAAGGCCGCTTTACACAAAGCGGCTTTTTTATTTAACCCCCAATTCAGTGACAGATGAAGCAGCAGGCCAGACTCTTTTTATTTAATCCCGGACATGAAACGGCTGTTATTCAGGGCTCGAAATATTATACGCCGCCGGCCAATGTGATGCGCATGACCGAAGAGCTGGCTACCTTGCCGCTCTGGATTGCGGATGATACAGATTATGTCTGGGTTTCGGAAACGACAAAAGAACAGGCTGCTACATTAATCCCCGTTGGATTACTAAACAGAGCATCCTGCATCACCACGGCCGATCTGGAAGTGCTGGCACAAACCGGAAAGCGACTTACAGCCACGCCATGGGGCATCTCGCCACAGAGTCTTTATCTGTTCGAAACGCTGCAACAACAAACGGGGATCAAACTGGATATTCCGGTCTGGAATCCGGAATTATGCCGACTCACCGGACGACAAACCGCAGCAGCCTGTCTGGATTATCTGCGTCAGCATCAACAACGGATCGAAGTGCCCGAATCGCCCCGATTCTGCACATCCATGGAGGAGATCGAAACCTTTCTGCAAACGCATCAGCCGCCGTTTATCATCAAAACGCCCTACTCTTCGTCGGGTCGCGGTATTCTGAATATTGGGGCACATACACTGCAGGTTGGCGAATATCAGTGGATTTCGGGAGCTATACAAAAGCAGCAAATGGTCAGCATCGAGAAGCGACTGAACAAAGAGACCGATTTTGCACTCGAATATTATATAGATGAAAAAGGTAATGCATCGTATGCCGGACTCTCCGTGTTCGAATCAAGTACAAAAGGCGTATATACCGGAAACCGATTGGCCCCGCAAAGCAGCCTGGAGCTTCAAATAATGGAAGTATTAGCAGGCAGTGCACCCGATTGTCCAGAACTGTCAGCTTCATGTGAAAACAAGACTGTCACTGCGTCCGCTTCAACATTGAACAGTACACACAAACCGATTGATACAACCTGTTGGGAAGCCCTGAAACAAGAAACCGGCAAAGCTGTAGCGGCTCTTTTCGGCGGATATTATACCGGCTTTATCGGCATTGATATGCTGACTT
>CAMTPG010000003.1 GCA_947074335.1 uncultured Parabacteroides sp. | reverse complement strand
GTATATTGAGCCAGAAATATGGCAATAAACGGATAAGCCGGCATCAGATAAACACTGCGTTTACTCGACGGAATGGAATAAAAAAATACGATGCAGATTAATGCCACCAGACTAAACAATTTTTCTTTATCCATCGAAATAATGCGTTGCCAACTGTCGTATACAAGTTGTTTGATCGATTTATGCGGTCTGCACCATTTCAAACTAAAGAGTGAGAAGAAATATAATAAAGTCCACGGCATAAATCCGGCAATCAAAGTAACCAGATTATACCAGGCTCCGTTTTTATGTCCTAAATCGTAAGCCACATCAGGAATGGATACGCGGAAAAAGCGACCGAAATTCTCGGCAAGTACCACATTCAGAAAACGATCGCCTGCCTCTTTGTAGGCGGAAATGTACCAGAGCAACGGCAGAAAAAGAGAAGCAATGCCGGCATAGATTACGGCTTTGAAAATAGTAAGGAACGAATATTTGCGCAAAATAAGCAGATATACACCAAACACGAACAGCGGCAGGATAATACCGATCGGACCTTTAGTGAGCACCGCACAACCCAATAGTAAAGGGATGCCTAAAGGTAATCCTTTGAGTTCCAGTTGATCTTCCCACCTGTAAAGTTGCAACATACCAATTACCATAAAGGAAGTAAGCAACATGTCCACCCTGGATGTCATGGCTGCCCGATGCATTTCAATGCAGGTAATCAGGATCAAGGTGGCTACAAAAGCCTGCTGAAAGCGCAACCGTTTACCAAAAAATACCAGAATAAATGCAATCATTACCGTAAAAGAGAGGGCAGACGGCAGGCGTGCCGTAAATTCCGACACATATCCCTGGGGTAATGAAAATAATGCAATCAGCCAATGCAGCATAGGCGGTTTATAAGCAAAAGCATCG
Organism: uncultured Parabacteroides sp.; assembly: GCA_947074335.1. Classification (GTDB taxonomy): domain Bacteria; phylum Bacteroidota; class Bacteroidia; order Bacteroidales; family Tannerellaceae; genus Parabacteroides. Next base: position 24,297 of record CAMTPG010000003.1, on the reverse strand, counting down.
GCATAAGTCTGTGGCAGAATCCAGTTGCCTGTTTCGAGCATGGAAATGGCCACCGCTGCTTCGCGAGGTTCACCTTTTGTTGAGAATTCGCCTGTAAAGATCCAGGGAAGGATAGAAATCAGGCAGATAATAACAGTAAGTGTTACCGGTTTTTGCAAATAAAGATATTGAAGATTGGGTGTACGCATATTGTCTGAATAAGGGAATAATCTTGTTAAATATTATCTAAATCTTTTCTAATGCAAAAAAACAATTTTTTACTGACTTTTTCACCATTTTATCCGTTTTTTTATACACCAAGCGATTCTTTGATTGCAGATCGGATAATTTCTCCGTCAGTTTTATTCTCCGAGAGAATTGATAAAATCAGATTAATATAACTTTCTTTATTGCTGATACCGCATAAATTACAAATCCGTGATTGCGGCAGCATACCTTTCTGATTATAGACGCGAAGAATATTTTTATAATCCCCGCTTTCGATGTAATAAATAAATTTATTTCTGAATTTTTCATAGATCGCATCAACATGTATCAGCTCCTGAATACTTTTCACATGCATATCCAGCTCGTCGATCGAACTCATTTTATGATTTAATACTGTTTCCAGTCTTTTTTGTACTTTATGGCGTGCATGAAGCAGAATCTGCGATTCGAGATCGTTACGGAAAAGTTCGATCACATTTTCCTTAACCTCTCCGAATACCTGATCGGGATCTTTCAGCATGCGTGTGGCTACAGTGCGGATGACCGGTTCGAGCATCAGCAGGTTTTCCACTTCGGCTACGGCGGGAACATAAATGTGCTGGCTGCGCAGATATTCAATCTCGCCTTCCGTGCGACGGTCGCGGTCTACAATCCCTTTGGATTCGAGGTTATGAAAATCTTTCAGCTGGGTAAAGGCTTTGGTCGTCTCAATCACCTTCTGGCATCCGCCCATCGGTTTTACAATATAATCAGGAAAGATCAGCGGATAAAGCCGGTTATCAATGCTGTTATATTCGTTGCCTTCGATGAACAGCACCGGTTTGCGGTTTCCTAACAGTTCAAGATATAACTCTTCGGGGAAACGATCCTTATTTTCGATGATTTCATAATCCCATTCCTTTTTATCGGCCAGATAGGAGCGAACCCAGATGCGTTTACAGGTTTTGCGCGAGGTGGCAAAATCAATATCGTGCGACAGATAAACGAAGGTACAATCCGGACGCATTGCTTCGAGCGCATCCCAAAGCGGATTCTTGATGGAATCGTGCAGCAGCACTTCCGGCTCTTCGATCACCAGCAGGGCATTTTTGGGCGAAGAGAGTACGGCTCCGATCAGATAGAACACCAGTTTTTCGCCATCACTCATCCGGCTGGCCGTATAGGTGTAGCTGTCGGCCTTTACCGAAACCAGTTCGATGAATCCCGATTTGCGGATAAGCCGGTTATGCGGAAACATCTTTTCCCACAGCTGCTGAATACGATCTATTTTGGTAACCGGTGGTTTTAACCCCGGTTCTTTTTTGCTTTTTTCTTTATAATCTACGGCCGCTTCAAACTCTTCGGTTTGCAGATGCAGAATTAATTTCTCATAATCGGAGAGACGCGGCATAAAAAGCCGGTCGGTAATCATGGATTGTAACCGGTTTAATTCGTTCATACGTATCGGAGTATCGGTATCCTGACTGCCTAAAAACAGGGCGTGCATTCCCGAGATGCGGATACTTTTGTTTTCGTATCGGTCGCAAAGATCTTTACCGAAGAAACTTTTACCCGAACCGTTGGCTCCGAGAACCACCAGAATTTGGGTATCTATTTGTCTCTGAACCTTCGTTTGTCGGTTTTTCGGAAGAATTATTTCCATATCACCTGTGTTTTTTCATTTTCTCAAAGATAACGAATTTCTGTTAAGTACATATTATTTCAGTCAATAAACGCTAAACCTTCCGGATTCTTTTTAATGAACATTTCAATACATGAGTTGTTGTTATAATAAAAAAGATAAAAGTTTGATGCGCCTTAAATTTTACATATTAAGTATTCTTATTGGTATTATGGCGGGCATAGTGATTGTGCCTTTCCGTATATTATTAAGTAAAGCCTTTGCCATACGAGAGATTTTATTTTCCCACGAAATTCCGTGGTGGGGACATCTCATTTCTTTCCTGATTTTATGGGGAATAGGTACCTTTATTTACTGGCTGGTAAAAAAGTTTCCTTTAATTGCCGGCAGCGGAATACCACAGGCGGAAGGAGCCATTTACGGACGATTTAAATTTGTACATGCATTTAAAAGTCTGATAGCTAAATTTGTAGGTGGTATTCTGGGTATTGGAATGGGATACTCGCTGGGTCCTGAAGGTCCGTCGGCTCAAATGGGTGCCTATTGCGGACAGCTTGTCGGTAAATGGTTTAAAGCCGGCGATGTTATGCAAAAATATCTGATTGCCGGCGGAACGGGAGCCGGTCTTTCCTGTGTATTTACCGCGCCACTGGCTTCGACTATCTTTGTGGTAGAAGAGGTGGTAAAATATGATTCGGCGCGTATTACTATTTCGGCTTTGCTGGGATGTGTGGCTTCGGGCTGGATTGCCCAGGTTTGTATTCCCGGAAATCCATATGCCCTGATTAATACAGAAGCTCCGGATCTTAGTATTCCGGTTATGATTCTGATTTTTTTCGGCATATCGATTTTAATCAGTTTGTTGGGGCGCGCCTATAATTACCTTACACTTACTATGGTCGATAAATCGAAGAAGGCCAATACGCCGCATTATATTAAAGCACTGGCCATGGCCGTAGTAACCTATATTATGGGTTATTTCTTTATCGATGTAATTTCTACCGGCGATATCTATTTACAAATTCAGGGAGTAACATTTCAAACCGGGATTTTATTTCTCGGCCTGATTATATTAATCAAACTGGTATTTACCACTTTCTGCTATTCTGCCGGTTTGCCGGGTGGTATTTTCCTGCCTTTAATTGTTATCGGCGGTCTGGCCGGAAAATGGTATGGATTGGTACTGGCTCAGTTTGGAATAATAGAACCACATCATTTTGGTTATTTCATGTTTATCGGAATGGCGGCATTACTTACAGCCGTTATTCGCACACCTGTCACGGCATTGGTGCTTATTTTGGAATTAACAGGTCAGTTCTCCGTATTTTTTCCGATGATTATAGTTGTGGGAATTACCTATTTTATCAGTGAAATGATAGGTTGTAAACCCATTAATGATTGTTTGTATCAGCGTATGCTGCCTCCGGGTGATAATGATTCTACCAACAAAATTATAATTCCTTTTATTGTGAGTCCCGATTCATATATGGATAATAAAAATATTAAAGATGTAGTCTTGCCCGAAAATTGTACGATTATTTCTGTTTCGCGCGACGAATATGCTTTGGATTTAAAAGATGTAGTGTTTAGACCGGGCGACAGAATAGAGGTGAAATTATACTCTAAGGATCTGGAAGAATTGTATGGCTCATTGCGCAGTATGACGAATGAGTGAATGATATAAAAAAAGATCTTCCGCATGCGAAAGATCTTTTTTTATTATGAAGAATCGGTTTTCGTTAAGGATCGAATCATGAAGAATCGAATCACTGACAATCCGATTTCAATTAATAAGCACGGGCAAACAATACGCGCTGAGCCGAAGGTTTGCCGGTTACCATACAAACGCCCGGTGTTTTATCGCCTTCCAGCGGAATACAACGAATGGTTGCTTTGGTTTCGGCTTTGATCAGTTCTTCTGTTTCGGCAGTACCGTCCCAGTGAGCCATGATGAAGTAACCCTCTTCTATTTTTTCTTTGAATTCGTCGTAAGTATCTACGCTGATTGTACGCTCTGTGCGCAAATCCAGTGCTTTCTGCAGGATATTCTGCTGAATTTCTTTCAACAAATTCTGTACATATACTTCGATGTTATCGCAGGTAATTGTCTCTTTCTGCAATGTATCACGACGCATCACTTCGATCGTGTTGTTTTCCAGATCGCGTCCGCCCATAGCCAGACGTACCGGAACACCTTTCAGTTCGTAGTTGGCAAATTTCCAGCCCGGTTTGCGATTGTCGGCATCATCGTATTTAACAGAAATACCTAATGCTTTCAGTTTAGCTACAATGCCGTCTACTTTTTCGGTGATTTGTTTTAACTGTTCGTCGTTGCGGTAGATCGGAATAATTACCACCTGAATCGGAGCGAGGAGCGGAGGCAATACCAAACCGTTATCATCCGAATGCGACATGATTAAAGCGCCGATCAAACGGGTTGAAACACCCCATGAAGTAGCCCATGCATATTCATTTTTTCCCTCTTTATCGATGAAGGTAACATCAAAGGCTTTACCGAAATTCTGTCCGAGGAAGTGAGAAGTACCGGCCTGTAGTGCTTTTCCGTCCTGCATCATCGCTTCGATTGTATAAGTATCCAAAGCACCTGCAAAACGTTCGCTGGCTGTTTTTACACCTTTAATAACCGGCATAGCCATGAAATTTTCGGCGAAAGTGGCATATACTTCCTGCATTTTTTTGGCTTCGATTTCAGCCTCTTCCTGTGTAGCGTGCGCTGTATGACCTTCCTGCCACAAGAACTCAGCCGTGCGCAAAAATAAACGGGTACGCATTTCCCAACGCATCACATTGGCCCACTGATTACACAAGATAGGCAGATCGCGATACGACTGGATCCAGTTTTTATAAGTATTCCAGATGATTGTTTCCGAAGTAGGACGAATAATCAGTTCTTCTTCCAATTTCGCTGCCGGATCTACAGTTACACCCGAACCATCCGGATTATTTTTCAGACGATAATGAGTTACTACAGCACATTCTTTTGCAAAACCTTCCACATGTTCAGCTTCACGGCTTAAAAATGATTTAGGAATCAAAAGCGGGAAATAGGCATTCACGTGACCGGTTTCTTTAAACATATCGTCCAGTATACGCTGCATCTTTTCCCAGATTGCATATCCGTAAGGCTTGATAACCATACATCCGCGTACTGCAGAATTTTCAGCCAGGTCTGCTTTAATTACCAGATCCTGATACCACTGCGAGTAGTTTACACTTCTCGAAGTAAGTTCTTTCAGCTCTTTTGCCATCTCTTAATTTATTCTATCTGATTTAATATTTTCGTATTCAAAAATGATTGGCAAAGATAAGCATTTTTCCTGAATTTGATTTGTTGACAGCTAAACAAAAAGGCAATCCTTCCGAAGAAGAATTGCCTCTTGCTTTTATTTTGTAAAAGAATCTGCTTATTTATACGGTTTTCCTTCTACCGCAGCGATACCCGGAAGTACTTTTCCTTCGATTGCTTCCAATAATGCACCACCACCTGTAGAAACATAGGATACATTATTAGCCAGACCAAATTTATTTACGCAGGCTACCGAGTCGCCACCGCCTACCAGCGAGAAAGCACCGTTGCCTGTTGCTTCGCCGATGGCTTCGCCTACTACGCGTGAGCCGGTAGAGAAGTTATCGAATTCGAAAACACCTGTCGGACCGTTCCAAAGGATTGTTTTTGATTTCAGAATTACATCCGTGAAGATAGCCATTGATTCCGGACCGATATCCATACCCATCCAACCTTCGGGTACATTATCAACCGGGCAATATCTTGTATTGGCATCATTAGAGAATGCATCTGCAATTTTATCATCTACGGCCAAAACCAGATTTACTCCTTTTTCTTTTGCTTTTGCAATAATTTCAAGAGCTAAATCTAACTTGTCATTTTCAACGATTGAATTACCGATTTTACCACCCTGCGCTTTTGTGAAGGTATAAGTCATACCGCCTGTTAAAATCAGATTGTCCACTTTATTCAGCAGGTTTTCGATAATTTCGATTTTCGAAGAAACCTTAGATCCACCCATAATGGCTGTGAACGGACGTTTGATGTCATTCAGAATTTTATCAACAGCCTTCACCTCTTTTTCCATCAGGAATCCGAACATTCTGTGATCTGTATCAAAATCGTCGGCCATGATTGCAGTAGAAGCATGTGCACGGTGAGCAGTACCAAATGCATCGTTTACATACACATCGGCATAGGAAGCCAGACGTTTTGCGAATTCTTTCTGGCTGGCTTTGATGGCTTTTTTAGCTTCTGCTTTTTGCTCATCAGTTGCATCTTCGGGCAGATTTCTGGGTTTACCCTCTTCTTCTGCATAGAAACGGAGATTTTCCAGCAACAATACTTCACCCGGTTGTAAAGCAGCTGCTTTAGCGCCGGCCTCTTCGCCAACACAGTCGGCTGCAAACTGTACATCCACGCCCAGCAGATCAGCCAGATGTTTCTGAATATGTTTGAGGGAGAATTTTTCGTTAACGCCTTTCGGACGACCTAAATGTGATCCGATGATTACGCTGCCGCCATCACCCAGAATTTTTTTCAGGGTAGGAAGGGCTGCACGCATACGTGTATCGTCAGTGATGTTGAAGTTCTCGTCCAGCGGAACATTGAAGTCAACTCTCACAAATGCCTTTTTTCCGGCAAAGTTGAAATTTTCAATAGATTGCATAACTCTTCGTATTTTAAATGCTTTGATAATATGTTCTGTTTTTTCACGAACGCAAACATACATAAAAAAAATATATTTCTCAATCTCCCGTTGTATAATATTTATCCAACGATGTAAAATTTTATAAAAGATTTTTTATTCGGTCAGTTTGAAACGCAGGCGCAGACGACCGTCGTTGAAATCGTAAGTCAGCATCTTAAAATGACCAATCTCAGCCGTATTTTCCACATGTGTACCGATGCAGGCGCAGGCATCATAATCGCCTACGCGCACAATGCGCAGCATTTCACTCACATCGCCCGGAAGCTTGTTCAAATCAACGATCGAGGCAGCTTCTTCGCGCGGCATAAAACTGATGCTGACCGGCAGATGCTGATCAATCACCTCGTTGATACGACGTTCTACTTCGGCCATTTCTTCTACTGTAGGCGCTTGGGTTAATGTATAATCGCATTTGCTTTTTTTGCGTTCGATATGTGCATTCATTGAGCGCGGACAGCCAAACATACGCACCATGGTCTGATTTAAAATATGTTCGGCCGTATGCATAGGCGGATATTCCGCCTTGTTGTGATCGTTGAGTAAGGGTTGTTGTTCCATTTTTATTATTTTCGATGATAAATTCGTTTTTGTTTTACTCCGGATCAGATCCGAATTTGGGAAATTCCGTTTTCAGCGCTTCCCATTCTTTTTTCAGCAGGCTGTAAACCCGGATATCCGTATATTCGCCCGAAGCCAGCAGTTCGCCGTCGCGTTCAATGCCTTCGGCCGTAAAGCCCAATCGCAGCGGCACGGCATTGCTGGTCTGGTTTGCCACGGCACAACGAATCTGAATACGGTTAATTTGTCTCTTTTCGAAAGCCATCCGGCATAAAAAAGCAACAGCTCCGGTAATGAGTCCTTTGCCGCGCCAGGGCGGAAGCAGCCAGTAACCCAACTCCAGCCGGTGATTGAGAACATCCGAAGATGCGATGCCGATCAGTCCGCAAAATTCATCTCCTTTTTCGATCAGAAAAACCAGATTGCGTGTTTTGTACGGAGTCTTCAGCAGGTGGATGATAAACAATTTCTCGGTATTCGCATCCTGAATGCGATCCACAAAAGGCAACCAGGTGCGTAAATCGTCGCGATACTGATCAACTGCTCTGAAAATGGTTTCGGCATCTTCGCAGGTTACTTCACGAAGCGTGAATCCCCCGGGCCCGAAAGTCAGTCGTTCGGGCAGAATCGTTTTCTCGAAAGCATCCCGAAACTGATCTTCCCGATAAATCACTTCGCCCACATACCGGAATCCCGTTTTTTTGAGCAGCTGCTGCATATACAGATTATCATATTTGGTATCTACCCTGAAATTAGAAATGCCCCGGCTGCGAGCTACCTGTTCAGCCTGTTCCATGAAGCGACGTGCCATGCCCTGCTTCTTATATCGATCGCTTACAGCCATCCGATGTACCACAATATAAGGAAGATCATTGCTCCATTTATCTTTGATCTGATTATAGGCCGGTTCCTCTTTTGCGGAAACTACACCGTAGGCTATAATCCCCGAGGGTTCGCAGAGCAGGTAAGCTTCGCCCGATTCAATATCCGCCTCAATCAGTTCGCGCGAAGGATAATCTTCGCTCCACTGCGTGCTGTTTAAACGCTTCATTTGCGCTTTAGCCATGAGCAGGATTTCCCAGATGGCATCAAAATCGGCAGGTGTTGCTTTACGAAAGGATAGTATATCTGTTTGCATAAATCAGAATTTACAAAGTATGATAATAGGCCAGAAAATCGGCCGGAAAACGTACCGGGCGTTTTGTCTCAATATTATAATAATAACCCGTTTGTCGGCCTTCGCAATAAATTATACCATGCTCTTCGATTTCGAATCCGGCCACCCATTTACTACGGTCTATTTCGGAAATCCAGGCCTTGCCGGTCAGTTTATTTTTCAACGTTACCGGCCGTATATATTTAATATAAGTTTCCGCCAGTATCGGTGTATTGCCTGCTTTCATCATCTCCTCCAGCGGAAAATACCGGTCCAGTATGGCCATACGCAGATCTTCGAACCATTTCACATAAACAGTATTGCTTACAATCTGCATATAATCGGTATCGTAAGTTTTAACCTGGATAGCCTGTTCGATATACATTTTTCGTGCAGTTTGTTCTGTTGCATCCATAAAAATAAGCATTTGAAATGAGAAAAGGCAAATATAGAGTTTCTCTGTTTTTTAACAAAGATATCTTAAAATTCTTTTTTATAAGATACAACTATAAATTTTGGATAAATAGTTTTTATAGCATGCGGATATCCCGATTTACAGATAGCTCTAAACTGAAAATGCAGAAATAATACCAACAGGCATAGCAGAAATTATACACTGTTTTCAGCTATTTAACAGCCATTCCCGATTTATAATAAACGACGGAATAAAGCAAACTCCGATTCGCGATAAATAATAAATAATTCTATACAATATGTATAAAAGCAGACAATAAGTAATTTGAAATACCGAAGAATTATAAATAATTGATAATCAACGGTGAAATTTTCATGGTAGTGGGATTTCAATTTCATCGCAGTGAAATTCTAATTTCATCGTTATGAAATTTTGTTTTCATGGGTATCCAATTTGTCGTAGATGGTTATCTAAGAATAATCTATTGATAAATCTTACAATAAGATTAGACGAATAATCGAAAATAATACATTCGTATTTTGTAAATTCCTGATTTTTTTTGAATATTGCAATACAAATAATTCTGTATGGAAATTATAAAACAAACTCCTAAAGAAAAGCCGGTACAATCTGTTTATGCGGGAAAACGAATCGGCGCCTGGATCTGGTTGGCAGCATCTGTGATTTATGCTGTTCTTCCTTTCGATCTGATCCCTGATATTCCTGTTATCGGGTGGATAGATGATTTTTTTCTGGTATCATCGGCGGCATTAAATCTCATTCAGCAGGAATGCAGAGTCTCAAACGAACATCTGGCGCGTATTTTTCAGCTGCTGAAGTGGATTATGCTTTTTCTGGGCATTGTGATTGTACTGCTGGTTTTGTTGCTGGGCACATTACTGATGGGATTGTTTACGAAATGAGAATGCTGAAAGGTATATTTCGGAATGAACTGAATAGCAATACTTAAAGCCTCCTTTATTGTATTTTGCGAGTTTTATAGTCAGATGTTGTTAATTTAGACTATTTAACTTGTATATATTAAAAAATAAATTATATTTGTCAATATAATGGAATATGTTTTTGTTAACCGAATATATGATTTTATGACATGATTTTGTTTTCCAATTAAAAATGGAAAATGTATAGGATAAATATATTGTACAAATTCATTAAATTAAATGTATTATGAAAAGGAAATTGTTATGTTTTATGTTGCTGCTATTTACGGTGGGTATAACGGCAGGGTATGGTGTTACATATAGTGATGACGGGGTTTCTACGGTCAAAGTGAAAGATCTGGATTCGGGAGAGGCAATATTGATTCCCGATAAGTATAAAACCAGTCAGTGGACCAGGCTGGAGATAACGACTCTGGTTTCGGGGTCTTATATTAAATCATATGCATATTTAAGCCAGAGTCAGGTACTTACAATAACATCCTTCTTTAAACCCGGTTCTTACTTTCATTTTACTGATTTATATCTGAATGATGCTCGTTTTACGGATAGGGCTAATCAAGGACGTATCCCCGATAATTTCCTGAAAAACAGCGCGAAATTGCAAAAACTCGAATTGTCCGGTATCTATACACATGTGGGAGTTTCTGCTTTTGAAGGATGCACCGGGTTAACTACGATCACGGGTTTTAATAATCTGAAGTATATCGAAGATTACGCATTCAGAGATTGCGAAAAATTAGCCGGTACACTTACTCTTGGTTCTGATATTTTTGGTACAATCAGCACTGTTGGCGCATACGCCTTCGAAAACTGTAAATCGTTAACCGGTTTCGAATATAATGCTTCTCTTACTTTTAGCCTGGGTGAAGGAGCATTTAAAAATACACGGCTTACATCGTTTACTATTTTACCTTCGCTGGGAGTAAGCGGCGTTAGTGTAATTCCCCAATATGCTTTTGCCAACATTCCGACACTTCAAACATTAAAAGTAAACGAGTCAAAGGTAACTTGTTATATCGAAGATGATGCATTTTTAGACAGCAATCCGGAGATGGTACTTGTAAATCCGAATAACCGGAAAATTGAAGCAGGAAATAACTGGCAATTTACTCCTCTTGCATTTCAGCAACCTGAGCCGATCGATGTTAATCTCAAAACTTTGACGGTAAAATTTTCGGATATACAATCGGCATTAATGAAAGATGTACTGATTTCTGATCCCAAATATGTGGCTCAATATCTGAAAAATCAATTTGTATACTATCCCAATCTGGAAGAATTTGATCTTTCCGACTGGTATTTTATTCCCGAAAATGCATTCAGTTCGCTCAAATCTTCTAACTTTAAGAAATTAAAACGAATCATAGTTGATGACAGCAAATTGCTTTTTATCGATAAAAAGGCATTTTACGGTACTTCGCTCGAGGCCATAAAATTAAAAGATTCAGAATATGCCGGTCGTAATGTGCTGCCTGTTACACTGGGCACAAACAATCTGCTTAAAGATGCAACAGAAACTACATGGCTTAGCGGTCTGCTTTCTTTGCTGGATCTGCTGGGAATCGATATCTTCTCGAAACCCGCCATCGGCGAGAATGCTTTTAGCGGAACAAAACTTGAAAATATCACCTTGCCTTTATTCTGTAATAAAATAGGTGATGGTGCTTTTTCAGACATCACCACACTCAAAGAGGTATATGTAGACGGCAATGCCGCTCCGGCACGTACAATCGAAACAGGCGAAGCGATTTTTGGCGGATGTACAGCACTCGAAACGCTGAAATTTACAGCCAACTCCATGCTGTACGGCGTAAATCTGGCCGGTGCCGGTTCGTCGGTGAATGATGCTTTTGCCGAATTATTGGGCGGTTTCGATCTGTTGGGCTTACTGGGTATAAATACCGAGGATATTTTTGCGCTGTTTAATGGTCAGAATATGGGTAAATCGATAGGTCTGTATTTCAATGAAATGCCCGACAGTAAAGCGAAACTGGATCTGTCGGCCTGGTATTTCATGCCGGCGTATACATTCGACGGAGTGAGCGGACTGAGTAAAGCAATGGCCGATATTACGATGCCGGCTTATCTGTTGTCGGTAGGCGACGGCGCTTTCCGCGGAACAGATCTCTCTTCTTACTCGCTGCCGGTAGAACTGGGTGCCGCGCAACTGATGATGAGTACGGCCGGCGAAACCATCAACAGCATTTTGCTGCGTGTGCTAAGCTCGGGTTATATCCCTCTGGATGAGAATCTGAATAATGCGTTGAGTAGTCTGATCAAAGGACTCGATATCAATAAACTTTTCCCTACAATCGGAAAAGAGGCCTTTGCCGGTACGAAGCTGACACACATTCGCTTCCCGCTGTTTGTGCACGAAATCGGCGAAAAGGCGTTTGCCGGTTCGGCGCTTAAAACCGTTTTGGCAGAAGGTCCGGCCACTCCGGCAGCTACTGCGTTTGCGGATTGTTCGCTTGAAGAGTATAAATTCTCGGCAGCTACTCTTTTATACGCCATTCAGTTTAACGATATATTGAATCAGCTGGGTGCGCTGGGCAGTTCAATCCAGTTGCCGGATATTGATTTTGAGCGGCTGGCAGAGTTGTTGAAAGCACTGGGTTCGATGACTACTCTGAAATCGGAATCGACAGATATAAATGAGGCTACGCGCCTGTTGCAACAATTGTCGGCGCTGCTGGCTTCTATCGAAATTAAAACACCTACAGTAAATAGTTTTGTTAAAGCGGCTTATCTGAGTGCAACAAAAGGTACATCCTTCAATTTTGATGAATGGTTCTTTATCCCGAACGAAGCATTCCGGGAAGTTGATTTTAAAGATTTCGGCGGAATTCCGCATTTTATGCCTTATTGTCTTTCGGTAGGCAATCGTGCTTTTCTGAATACAGAGGGTTATTCTGACTTCTCTATTCCGTTGCTTTGTGTGAATGTAGGCGAGGATGCGTTTGCCCGTACAGATGATAAAGCGGCTTCGCTGAAACGACTCACTGTGCAGGGACCGGTATTAAAAGTGGGTGCTAATGCGTTTGGTAATGCCGTGAAAGATGTGCGTCTGGCCGGATCGATGCTGGTATTTGATTTGCCAACCTATAAAGAAACAGCGCAATGGCTGAATAATCTTACCTCAATCGGACAATCGCTCAATGCTGCATACGATAAGGCTTCGACCACGATTCTCAATGCGCTCGATTTTCAGGTGCCTAATCCTTTAAATCTCACGGCTCTTAACGGTACAACCTTTACCGGTCTGATTCAGGGAATTACCGGTTTCGGAGTAAATCATGTAACTAAATTATTGTTTGATAAGGACAATACAGCTTTCGGTGGTCCGGAAAATGATCGCCCCTTGATTCATATTTTCGAATGGATGCATGTACCTACACAGGCCTTTAAGGATTGTTATGCCGACGAAATTAAATTATCACCTCTTTGTCTGCGTGTGGGAGACAGAGCCTTTACCGAAGGTGTAAAACAGATTACAGTAACGGCACCGACCACAATTATATGGGGTGACGATCCGTTTAATGAAAAAACAATTGCCAAACTGGCTGCCTTTGTTTCACTGAAGCCGCAAACGATAGCTGCTTCGATTTACGGAAAGGTGCCAAATGCAATTGTCGATGTTACCGAATGGCTGGTTGTGCCGTCGGCATCATTTAAAGGGATTGAGACTATTAAATATGCAGGCGTTAAACCTGCCGGCGAAATCAAACAGGGTTCGGTGTTGTTAAATCCGTTTGGTGTTATCATCGCCGATAATGCATTCGAAAATTGTACGGCACTCGAAGGATTGGATCAGCCGCTGTTCTCGAAAATGAAAACGCGCAGTTTTGCGAAGACAGCGCTTAAAGATATTACGATTGGCGAATGGGATAAATACAATGCAACCACATTTGCCGATAATCCGGCACTGACACTGGTTTATTTTGATGAAACTGTTGAGTTTCCGCATGATGAACTGTTTACCGGCGTAAAAGAGCAGATTATTCAGTCGATCACCAAGCTGGATGGTATTTTAACCAACCACATTGAAACAAATCAGGAAACGGCAATCAGTAAAATCATGGGCGAGCTTGATTTTCTGAATAAGATTCCTGTTCTGGGTGGTATTATCAGCAATAAAATCGAAACCGAACTGGATAAAGGATTTACCGCGATCAATGATAAACTGAGTGAGTCGTTTACAAATCTGTCAGGTTATGTCGACGAAAACTGGATAAAAACAGGGCATACCACAAATGGTATTACCACGCAGGCTTTCAGTTACATTCCGTCGCTGACCACAGCCGATGTGCATCGCTGGAAAAATGTACCCGAAATAGCGTTTAAGGATATAGAAACGTTGCAATTTATGGCCGGCATGCCTGCCGTAAATGGTGAGACCGGTTATTTGATCGGTGATTCTGCATTTCTGAATGCAATTGCACTTGAACGTGTGGCTGATGATGAACTGGCCCGTTGCATCGGTATTGGTGAGAAAGCATTCTACAATTGTAAAGCCTTAACCTTGCAGGACAATGCCCTGATTCGTGCAGCATATATTAAAGATCTGGCTTTTGCCGGAACAACAGCGCTGACCGAAGCAAGCATTTTTAATTCAACCGAATCTTTCGGTGATGAATTGTTTGCCGGTTCGGGTGTGAATAAGATTTATATGAAAGATGCTTATGATTATGCGACTGCGTCGACACTCAAAAATGATATGGAACCCATTATCAAACCGATTATCAAACCGGTTTATCCTGCAGAGCGAACATTTGCCGGAGCTGATAATCTGCATACATTATATTCGGAAGCACCTTTCTTGTTTGCTTTGCACAAAGAAGATGATGAAAAAATCATTGAATTGCCTGAAATCACCCGTATTATTGTAACCAATACCGGCGTGATGGATGCAAAACCTTTAATTGACCGGGTAAAACTGATGCCTGTAGCAGCCCAAAACGGGGTTACCAAAGCGGATGCAGATTTAACCGGACTGGTGCTGGTGGATGTTTCCGAAGCATACAATGAACTGGCCGTGATTTATCGCGATCATGATTTTAAAGACAGTCAGGGTTTGCATCATATGTATTTGCCCGAAGGTGCATTAAACGGCGATGCTGCAATGACGCTGTTTGATAATGAAGAGGGTACGCAATATTTGGTTTATTCACCACGCAATGAACTGAGCGAAACCATTCATCGCGATCAGGTAGCTGTCCAAACACGCGCTGCATCACGCACCAATTATCTCTGGACATTGACAGTTTCTAAAACCGTAACAGCGAAAATCACACCCGATATGGGTTCGATGACATTGGGTTATGATGATGATGATAATGATCAAAGTTATCTGTATACCGTAACCAGCGAAGGTTCATTCCTTTTCCCGGCCGGTCATGAACTGAAGGTTGTGGTTACTCCGAATGCAGGTTGCTATCTGAAATCTTTAAATGTAAATAATGTGGGTGTTGCTTTAATAAATAATACTTACATCCTGGATAAGCTGGAAGATGATACCACCATTATTTGCGAACTGGGTAAAACCGGCAGCAGTGGCGATAACGGCGGCGGAAGCGGCGGTGGCAATGGCGGCGGCGGTGACGACGATATCTCAACCGGTATAGATGCAGTTTACGATGGACTGACGAAAGTAATAACCGGCGATAAAACGATTTTGGTGAAACCGGGTCAGGATATAAAACAAATTCGTGTGATGGATCTTTCCGGACGTGTTTGTGCGATTTCCGAATCTGTTTCATCCTATACTTCAATTCCGGTGAATAACGCAGGTATTTATATCGTTTGGGTTGTTTATCCGGATCAGCGTACCGAAACATTCAAAGTGATTGTGAAATAATCACCAATTTTGAATCAGATTATACAGGAGCGGAAGGATTCTACGGAGTTCTTCCGTTTCTGGTATAAAGTGTCCAATTATTTTACACCAGTGTCCAGTTTTTTTACAGATGAGTTATGATGAAATATTATCAATATACTGTGTATTAACGATATATGATATTTGGCATGGATTTTGTATTTCTTTTATTAAAAATAACAAATTAACAACAAATCTATGTTTAATACATTTAATCTAAAATCGTTTTTCAAATTCCTGAGTCGGAATAAAGCCTATACATGCATCAATGTAATCGGGTTTTCGGTTTCGCTCATGTTTGTGTTATTTATAGCGGTTTATACCTGGCAGGAGCTGACTACAGATCAGTTTCAGAAAAACAAGGAGCAAATTTATGTACTGACAAATGAACGGGTAATGGGAACAGCTCCCGCCGTGGGCAGCTGGCTGAAAGATCGCTATCCCGAAATAGAGGAGATCTGCCGTGTAATTCCCTTTGATCTGATTTCGGTGAGCTACAACGAAAATGCTTTTTCTGCAGAAATATACGGCGTAGAGGATACTTTTTTTGAGTTGTTTTCTTTTCCATTGAAAGAGGGCATCGGCAGCGAAGTGTTGAAAGACCGGCATAGTGCCGTGGTCAGCGAATCGTTTGCCCGCAAAACCTTCGGATCGGAGGATCCAATAGGGAAAACTTTAAAAATCAGCGACAGTACACAGGTGGTGGTTACCGGAATTATGCAGGACATAAAGGGTTCTTTGTTTAAGCCGGCCGACTTTCTGATACGCATTGAACGGATCAGTGAGTTTAATAATTCACTGGCGATTAATTCGGAAACTAACGCAGGCCAGTGCATTACATTTATGCAGACAAAACCGGGATCCGATTTCAAATCGAGAGAAGCAGATATCTTGCAGTTCTTTAATGAGAATTTCTGGCTTTATTCGCGTGGTTTTGCAAGTGAGGTTCATCTTTACCCGATGCAGGAGGTCTATTTTTGTAGTTTTCAGTATGGCTCAATGAATCACGGCGATAAAAAGTTTATTTATATTTTGATGACGGTTGGGTTGTTGATTCTAATCTTTGCCATTTTTAATTACATCAATCTGACGGTGGCGCAGGCCGGCTTACGTGCCAAAGAGATGGCAACACGCCGGTTGCTGGGTTCTTCGCGTGCCGGCATCTTCTGGCGTATGATGTTCGAATCGGTGTTGCTTACCCTGATTTCGCTGGGCATCGCTTTGTTGTTGGTGTTTGCTTTTCGCAACAAAGCTGATTATTTGCTGCAAACGGTCTTGCAGCTGGATATGTTGTTTAGTGCAATTGCCATCGTGCTGATTTCGTTGTTGATTTTCGGAATCGGCATGATCTCCGGATTCCTGCCTTCGCTGCTTATTTCTGCTTCACGGCCGATTGAAATTGTACGCGGCACATTTGTGCGCCAGACGAAAATGGTGTTCAGCAAATGCTTTATCATTTTTCAGCATTGCATTACCATTGCACTGATTGCCGTGGCGCTCACCATGTTTCTGCAGATGAATCATCTGATTCATGCACCTTTGGGTTATAATACAAATAATATCATTTCGTTCGAAAACGGACTCAGTACTTCACAGGCCGAAGCGCTGCGCGATAAACTGTTGCAATCGCCTTTTGTACAGGCAGTGGGTTTTACAAACGGAACGCCTTTTAGCGGTACAAATAATTGGAGTACTCAATATGAAGGAGTGAATCTGAGTTTTCAGCAAATGAAAATGGATTCGGTGGCGTTTCGGATTTTAGGACTTAAACTTGTACAGGATAACCGCCTGGCCTCGGATAAATCGGCTTATTATCTGACCGAAAAGGCCTTGCGCGATATGAATTTATCCAATGATGCCGCTGTTTTTCATATCGAAGAAGATGTTTATCCGATTGCCGGTATTCTGCAGGATTTTCAGCTGCGCAATATTAATCTGGAAAATTCGCCGGTGATGTTTCGGTTTGTTACAGATGATAAGCGGGCTAATTGCTGGGATATTCTGGTAGAAACAAACGGAGAAGCCAAAGCCTGTTTTCAGGCGGTGAGCCATATTTACAAGGAATTGACACAGAAAGAGTTTGAAGGCGAGTTTCTCGAACAACAGATTCAGCAGTCGTTCGATCAGCAGATCCGGCTCACGCAGATTGTGGTCATCTTTGCCGGCATAGCCATTCTGATCTCTTTGCTGGGTTTATTGGCTATGGCCACCTATTTCATTCAGCAGCGCACCAAAGAGGTAGCTGTGCGAAAAGTATTCGGTTCCAATAACCGCGAGATTCTGATTAAACTGATTTCAACTTTTCTGCTTTATGTAGTAGTTGCTTTTGTAATCGCCACGCCAATCAGCTGGTATTTTGCCCGCGAATGGCTGATGGAATACAGTTACCGGATATTTCTAAATCCGCTCATTTTTCTGGTCTCCGGATTTTTCTGCCTGCTGATCTCTTTTTGTACGGTTTTCCTGCAAAGCTGGAAAGTGGCAAACTCGAATCCGGTTAAAGGATTAAAAAGTGTCTGATTTTTTTACATCGGTGTCAAATAATTGGACACCTGATGAATGAGATAAAATTGATAACAGGCAATCAAACAGTAGAATAGCTGTTTTGGCATAGCATTTGCTTTTAAAATATAAAATACAAACAAATAAAAAATCACATGATTAAAATTGAAGATTTATCGAAATCATTTCGTACAGAAGAGGTGGAAACCATCGCTTTAAATAAAGTATCGCTCGATGTAAAAGAAGGGGAATTTGTAGCCATCATGGGGCCGTCAGGCTGTGGCAAATCTACTTTATTAAATATCCTGGGTTTATTGGATAATCCCACTTCGGGCGATTATTATCTGGCTCAACATGAAGTGGGGCATTTGAAAGAAAACGAACGTACGCAGGTGCGTAAAGGGAATATCGGATTTGTCTTTCAGAGTTTTAATCTGATCGACGAATTGAATGTGTTCGAAAATGTGGAATTACCGCTTACTTATCTGAAGGTAAAATCGTCGGAGCGTAAACAAAAGGTGAATGAGATTCTTAAACGGATGAATATCAGTCACCGGTCCGGCCATTTCCCGCAGCAATTATCAGGCGGACAGCAGCAACGTGTAGCCATTGCACGCGCCGTGGTTTCGAATCCGAAGATTATTCTGGCCGATGAGCCGACCGGAAATCTGGATTCTAAAAACGGTGCCGAAGTGATGCAGATGTTGACCGAATTGAACAAAGAAGGAACAACAATTGTTATGGTTACACACTCAAAGCACGATGCCAGCTTTGCTCACCGGGTAATCAACCTTTTCGATGGAAGCATTGTAACATCAGTCAGTGAGTTTATTTGATAATTGACTAACACAGATTAACACATAGACACATTCTAATTGTTTGAATATATCCCGCTTGTGAAAGCCGGATATATTTGTTTTTATATGAATTGTATTGTATATTTGTTAAACCTTATAATCAGATCAGATTTTAATATCATGAAACATTTCAATTCTTTCTATATTTTTATTACCCTGTTTTGTTGCATTCTCAGTTGTAAGCAACCAACTGTGAATAATCCCATTATTGAATCTCCTGAAAAAATAATAGTAGCTTATGTTACTGCATGGAGTGAAATTATACCCGATCCGGAATATATAACGCATATAAATTATGCATTCGGACATGTAAATGATTCGTTTAACGGTGTAAAAATAGATAATGAAGCCAGATTGCAGGAGATTATACAATTGAAAAATGAAAATCCGGCTCTTAAAGTCTCTTTATCTGTTGGAGGTTGGGGTAGCGGCCGGTTTTCAGAAATGGCGGCAGACTCTATAACCCGGTTTGAATTTGTAGCCGATTGTCAGCGTTTAATTCAATTATACAATTTAGATGGAATCGATTTGGACTGGGAATATCCTACTCAGTCATCTGCCCGAATTTCTTCATCTCCGGATGATACTGATAATTTTACATTATTAATGCAGGAGTTACGAACGGCTATAGGAGATGATAAATTATTAACATTAGCTTCGGTTGCATCGGCTAAATATGTTGATTTTAATTCAATTCTTCCGGTTATAGATTTTGTAAATATCATGTCGTATGATATGTATGGAAAAGATACACATCATGCAGCACTATTTCGCTCTCCAATCGCAGGCTGGATGACTTGCGAAGAGGCAGTTGATGCCCACCTGAATGCAGGTATTCCGGCCGAGAAATTAACAATGGGATTACCCTTTTATGGACGTGGAAATAAAAAGTTTGCTACCTATTTAGATTACAATAAATTAAATCCTTCTGAGGAATATATTAAAATGTGGGATGATTCGGCTAAAGTACCTTACTTGGTTAATTCGGATAATGAGTTTATTTTTGGATATGATGATCCTGAATCTCTCGCTTTAAAATGCCAATTTATAAAATCAAGAAATTTATTGGGTGCCATGTATTGGGAATACGCGGCTGATAATTCGGACAAAGATTTACAGAGAACTGTATTTGTTGAATTAAATGATTAATTTGTATTTTATCAGTTACCATTATTGTTTTCTTTTTTTATTATCATATGTGATTGCAAGATAAATAAAATGCATTAGAATAGATGTTTTTTTGGAATAATGTTGATTATTTTAGCTATTAAGTAACATAATGGTATAGATTTTATCTTTGAATAAATAATTTATAATAATCTGTAATCTATTCCTGATATACACTGTAAATAAAATAATTTATTATTTTGAATTTATGTAAATTACAGATATATAATAAGATGAAATATTCCGGTAAATGTAAATGTAAACAATAAGTCTGAATTAATTTTGTACAATTCAAAAAAAGAGCGAACTTTGCATAAAATTAAGTGATAAAATGTAATTGTAATTTTAAATCTTAAATGTTTATGAATTATCCGGTTTTGCGTATTTTACGGATCGGATAGGCGCTGGAAACTTACATGTTTTAGACCTGAATGTAAAAATCTTACCTTTAACTGGATCCGTTTGTGGTATGATTTTTGAACTATTGTGATGAATTTTAAACAATTAAAATTAAATATTGTTATGTGATAAGCATAATGCTATAAACGGGCTGGTTATTAATCGCTTAGGCTCGATCTGGATGAATGATGAGAAAATCAGAATGCAATGAATAATGCTATATTAATATACAGCGGATAAATCCGGCTGACATAGTGTGTTATTGGCTCTCCTTTCCGGTTATACATTCTCTTTTTTGTTATTTAAATCGTCTATATATATTATGAACCTAAATAATTATTTGCCTATGATATGAACTATTATTTATATTGATTGATAAGCTATTCTATTCTGTCAATCGATGATTTTATGAACTAAATTGAAAAATCAACAATCTAATTATTAACAAATAAATGCAGTTAGTTTTATGAAAAAAGAACCGAAATTTCTGAAAACAATGAAAATTTCCACGTCTCTTCTTTCTTTATGTGCATTCTCGGCGTTTTCTTTGCCTATCTATGCAAATGCAGCCGGAAATGATTTTGAAGCAAATGTGAACAATAACTTGCGCAATGAAGCATTGGTAAGTGGCCCGTTGGCATTTCAGGGACGAACAATAACAGGCGTTGTATTAGACACTTATGGAGATCCGGTAATCGGAGCCAATGTAATTATCAGAGGTACAACTCAGGGTTCAATTACTGATATCGACGGAAAATATACCATCGAAGATGTTCCCAACAATGCCGTGTTGCAATTTTCTTATATCGGATATATTACAAAAGATGTGCCGGTAGGCAATCTGTCGAATATCGATGTGGTATTGCAGGAAGATTCGCAGGCTTTGGAAGAGGTTGTGGTTGTAGGGTATGGTACCATGCGTAAATCGGATGTAACCGGTTCGATCGGTATTGCCAAAGGTGATGATTTGATGAAAACCCAGACATTTAGTGCTCTCGAAGGATTGA
Source organism: uncultured Parabacteroides sp. (assembly GCA_947074335.1). Lineage (GTDB taxonomy): Bacteria > Bacteroidota > Bacteroidia > Bacteroidales > Tannerellaceae > Parabacteroides. The sequence goes on along the minus strand of CAMTPG010000003.1, from coordinate 2,832 downwards.
GAGGTAAAGTATCGGGTGTGAATATCTTCTCCAATTCAAGTCAGCCGGGTGCTTACGCAAACCGCGTGGTAATTCGTGGTATGTCAACCATCAATGCCTCTTCGAATCCGCTTTATGTGGTGGATGGTGTGGCCATGGAAGATTTTTCACTGGTAAACCCGAATGATATTGAAAGTATCGAAGTGTTGAAAGATGCTTCGGCTGCTGCCATTTATGGTGCTCGTGGTGCCAATGGTGTAATTCTGGTTTCTACCAAACGTGGAAAGAAAGGAGCTGAGGGAACTCAGGTGAGCTTCCAGGGATCAGTTAGTGTGAGTCATATGGCCCGCAAAATGGATGTGTTAAATGCCGAACAATGGGTTGATGCATTCATGATTGGTCTGAAGAATGAAAACGACTGGCAGGGTAAAAACTGGTCGCTTAATAAAGCAGACTGGTTCAATGATCCTAACTATTTCGACAGCAATGGTAATCCGCTTTACAGCACAGACTGGCAGGATGAAGCTACCCGTACTGCTGTTTCGCAAAACTATCAGCTGAATATCCAACAGGCAGGCAAAAACTCATCAATGGGTGCATTCCTGAACTTCACGGATCAGCAGGGTATCATGAAAAATACCTATAATAAACGTGTAAATGCCAAAATGGCTTACGATGCCAAACCAACAAAATGGTTATCTACAGCTGTAAATGTATTGGTGAATCATACCTGGGGACGTTATACACCTGAAGATGGCGGTGGCCAGGAAGCTCGTCGTACCATGATCGAAATGGTGCCGTTCCTTCCCGTGCGTGATGCGGAAGGTAATTATACAACTTCTACCTCGTCTACAATTAATAATGTACTGGGCTTCGAAGGCATGTCGAATCCGGTGATGATTCTGGATCTGCAGAAACGCATGCGTTACAATACTCAGATCTTTGGTAACATCGCACTTACATTCCATTTGATGGAAGGACTGGATCTGAAAACCCAGTTTGGTGTAGACCAGCATGACAAGAAATACAAAGGTTATTCTTCTGTAAAGCTGAATAATATCTCCATGCCTAACGGATGGGCTCAATATGAGAACTGGAATTCATTCTATTGGCAGGAAGAAACCTATCTGACTTATAATAAGGTATTCGGCGTAAACCGTTTGAATGCAATGGCCGGTTTGTCATGGCAGGAGCGTACCGAAACTTATAACTACTCACGTACAGAAGGTTTCGCCGACGATTTCTATCAGGATAATAATATGGGCGTAGGTACCAATCCGAGTTCGCCGAGTTCAAACTGGTCGCGCTGGAGAATGAATTCTTACTTCCTGCGTGCCGCTTATACTTTGAAAGATCGTTATTCTGCAACCTTTACTGCCCGTGTGGACGGATCTTCTAAATTTGGTAAGAATAATAAATATGCATTCTTCCCCTCTGCCGGTCTGGCCTGGAATATTTCGCAGGAAGATTTCCTGAAAGACAGCAAAGTGGTGAGCAACCTGAAACTGCATACCAGCTATGGTCTCACAGGTAACTCCGAAATTAGTCCCTATCAGTCGCTGGCCAGTGTTAGCGCCGGTACATTATTGATGGATGGCAAACGTGTTCCCTATTCATACATCAGCTCGATGGCCAATCCGGATTTGAAATGGGAAAAAACAGGTCAGTTCGACGTAGGTGTGAACTTAGGTTTGTTCAATAACCGCATTGATCTGGATGTATCTTATTACAATAAGAAAACAACCGATTTATTGCTGAACTGTCCGCTTCCGTATGCCACCGGTTTTACTTCGGTATTTAAAAACATCGGTTCTGTTCGTAATGAAGGTGTCGACTTTATGTTGACAGGCGTTCCGTTCCAGACTACTGATTTCACATGGACATCGACCCTGAATCTGAACTATAACAAAAATAAGATTCTTAAATTAGGTAATAACGACGAAGATATCGAGTTGAACTCATGGGTAGGCGGCGCCGAAAGTATTCTGCGTGTAGGTAAAAACATGAGCTCATTCTATGGTTACAAACGTTATGGTGTTTGGACAGTCGAAGATTACGAAGCCGGTTTATGCGAAAAGAATCAGGTGGGTCGCGCTCATCGCTCTGAAACAAAAGAGATTATGGGTAAAGGTATGCCCGACTGGACCGGAAGCTGGATCAACAACCTTTCGTATAAAGGATTCGATCTGACTATCGATATGCAGTTTGTATGGGGCGTTGAAACCTTGCAGCAGTTCTATCATTCTACTTACGACCGTTTTGGTATTACCAATGGTTTAACAGAGATTCTGACAGATGCATATAACGGAACCAATCCGAACACCATGCAGCAGATGATTTATCTGTGTAACTCGGGTCATGCCGGTCAGGATACTACAGTCGATACCGAATGGATTGCCAACGGATCTTATCTGCGTTGTAACCTGTTACAGCTGGGTTATACATTTAAACCATCAGCTATTCAGAAACTCGGTATGTCGTCACTGCGTGTTTATGCCAATGCAAACAACCTGTTCCTGATCACTGCAAAAGATTTCAAAGGATACGATCCTGAAGGAACTTCACAGGGAAGCAGCAATCAGTTCGGTCAGAACATGATTTTCTTTGCTTATCCGAGAGCAAGAACCTTTACATTTGGTGTTAATGTTGCATTCTAATAGTAATAAACAGAAGAATTATGAAAATGAAAAAAACAATTATAACAACTTTTGCATGTCTGGGTTTGATCGGCTTCAGTTCATGTACAAGTTTTTTGGATGAAAATCCTAAATCTTCAATTACATCCGCGGCCTATTACGAAACAGAAGCACAGGCTGAGGCGAATGTGAATTATCTGTATCGTACCGGTGCACC
>CAMTPG010000002.1 GCA_947074335.1 uncultured Parabacteroides sp. | reverse complement strand
AGCCAGCTTTGTATCTTCGTCCCATGGCAATGCCGAGCGATAAATATAACCATTGATATTTGATGCGGCATAAAAATAACGACGACCGGTCATTTTAGAGGTGCGTAAAGCAAATCCCTCATTATAAATGCGGGCACGTGTTACCTCGCTTCGATCATTATGATTATCAAATTCTTCTACTTCTGAATTATCATATAATACTTTTCCTGTCGGACTAATAATGGTTACACGCAATTCTTTTTGTGGGATGTCTTCAATAAATTGAGCAACAATCGAATCGATATCGTGTTTCTGATCACTACATAATTTGTAGAGCTGATAATTATAATTGTTTAAAACGGCATTGAGTTTTTCCTGCGAGAAATCGCGTTCACGCTGATATTGAAAGATGAGAAAACAGGAAATAAATGCCAGAAAAATAGCCAGTATCGACCAAAAGATACGATGACTGAAAGAAATTCGCCGGTTTTTAGCGACAGAGTCTGTTTTTACCATAATTAATTTGCGAGATTATAAATAGTGAATGGATCAGATTTCAAAGCAATAACCAAATCCTAAGCGTGTTACAATATTTTTACCATACGGACCTATTTTTTTGCGTAAACGGGTAATATTGACATCGATGGTACGATCAAGTACATATACCTCATCTTTCCAGATTCGTGATAAAATCTCTTCGCGCGAAAACACATTGCCTTTGTTTTCGAGTAACAGTTTCAGTATCTCGAATTCCTTTTTGGTTAAAGGCACTTCCTGATTTTCAACGGAAGCTTTGATGCGTTTAGTATCGAGAGTCAGTGTCTCATAACTGAGCAGATCCTGATTATCAGTCTCATTTTTCTCCTGTGTACGACGTAAAACGGCTTTTACACGAGCCGCCACCTGACGAATGGAAAAGGGTTTCGATATATAATCGTCGGCACCCAGATTAAATCCGGTAAGCATATCGTTTTCGGTATCTTTAGCCGTCAGGAAAATGATCGGGATATGTGCTGTCTTTTCATTTTTACGCAATAAACTGGCCAGTTTGAATCCGGACATTTCGCCCATCATCACATCCAGCAAAAGCAGTTGATACGAGGCAATATCCAGTTTCAGAGCCTCTTCGGCACTGAATGCCGTATCTACTTCGTAGCCTTCAATTTCGAGATTAAATTTAAGGATTTCACATAAATCCTCTTCGTCGTCTACTACAAGAATTTTAGTTGTATTCATATAACCTGTTTTGTTTGTAACAAATAATTCACTTTTATTGATTGCAAATTACGATATTATTTATTGCGATCGGGTGAAATAGATGTTACAATCCTGTTACAATCTGATCTTTCAGGGGAATATCTTCCCATCGGCCGCGAATCAGTTCGCGCGTGGCTTTAAACCCGGCTTTTTTGAGCAATTCGAAGGCTGCTTCCCGACCGCTGTTTACTTTATCGGGATAATGACTGTCTGAATTTACCATCACCGGTATTTGTAATTCGCATAGCCGGTGCAGATAATCTGCATGCGGATAAAATTCGCCTTTTCGGGTAAAATTTTTGGTGTTGATTTCTACCATCAATCCTTTATCGGCAATGCGCTGCAAACAATGTTCAAAAGGTTCCCGGTACCATGCTTCCTGCATTGAAAATCCCGGACAGCGTTGTCCGTTCATATAGATTTTGTCCGGATGGCCCACAATGTCAAAACCGCCGGTTTCAACCATTTGTAATAAGTTTTTAAAATAATGAGCCGTAATTTTGCGAATATCACCTTCATATAGTTGATCTACTGCTTGTTGGAATTCAGTATACGGACCATCAATGCAAACCATGTTTTTTTCGGCCAGCGGATATGCTATCGGCATAAAATGAATGGAACCGATGCGATAATCGAGGGGCAGCCGACTGAAATAATTGATCGAAGGATTATAAGTTTCATCAAGATAATCGATTTCCAGTCCGGTATATATTTCAATTCGATCTGCATATTTTTGTTTCAACCGTTCAATTTCAGCTAAATAATCGGGCATATCTTCTTTTGACATGTTCCAAAAAGTTTCGAACGGGAGCGGAGAGTGCGAGGAAAAACCATAGGCCCTGAATCCTTGCGCAATTGCAAATTTGATAAATTCTTCAGGATTACTGCGTCCGTCGCAAAATGTACAATGACTATGATAATTGCTTAATTGCATAGGCTGTTCTTCTTGATATATCGGTTTTTTATCGAATTATTGAATAATAAAAACATGCAAAGATAAACAATAAACCCTGTTTGTGGTTTGTATGAACTTGTTTTAAAACATAAGGAAGAACGGGCTTTCTGAAATTATTCTGCATATCAATGTATTAAAAAAAGCCATACAAAATGAAAAACAAATAGTTTCTCAAAATGTATGGCTGCGAGAGATGAGAATGTGTGTGCCGTATTATTGTATATATCCGTTATCTTTTAACCATTTATTTACAATCTGCTCCATATTCGGAATGCCGTTTCTGGAAACCGACGGACCGCGAACCACGGTTGCATGCTTCTCCATTCCGGCAATATTTTCTACCGATTGCGAGAAACTGCTTCCGCCATGTGTAACAAAAGGAATCACGGTTTTTCCGCCGAAATCGTACTCGTTAAACAGCGAATAAATTACCATTGGCATATCATACCACCAATTGGGATAACCTACAAAAACAACATCATACTTATCCAGCGAAGGCAATGGTTTCGCAATTTTAGGATAGGTCTTTGTTTCGGCCTCCTGTTTGGCATAATCAATCAACTCCTTATGCGTTGCCTGCGGATAAGCATGTGTTGTGGTAAGTTCAAACAAATCGCCTCCGGTTGCTTCGCCGATCAGACGGGCCATATATTCGGTGGTGCCGTAGAGCTTGCCATTCTGAATCAGCCTGCTGGCGCCGGTCGAAGCATCCGTTCCGTTTGTCTCCGGTTGAGAGAAATAAACAACTAATACATTTTTGCTTTGAGAAGATTTCGGTGTAACTGCCTTTGCAGGGATAAGCCACACAAACATAAACAGCAGAGAAAACAGGATTGAAGCGATTTGTTTCATTTTCATTGGTTATTGTTAATTTCTAATGAAACAAAAATAGCGTATTGAATTGAAAGTAAAAGTATACAAATTACGGATTGATGTATATAAATTACGGAAAGAAGAGATAAAAAGAGGAGTTGGTTTTAAAACGGATTTTTAATTATACATGGCAGTATAATTTTCATGAAGATGTAATGAAATAAAAATACACTGCAGTGCAATTTAAATCACACTGCAGTGCAACCTGAATTGCACTGCAGTGTAGCATAATCAATAAATATTTTCGAGATTATTTAATCACCTTCAGCTCTTTGCCCACTTTAATAAAGGCTTCGATGGCTTTATCCAGATGGGCTGTTTCGTGTCCGGCAGAAATCTGAACACGGATACGTGCCTGATTTTTAGGTACAACCGGATAATAAAAACCGGTTACATAAATGCCCTCTTCCTGCATGCGTGCTGCAAAATCCTGCGATAATTTGGCATCGTAAAGCATTACGGCACAAATTGCCGATTGTGTAGGCTTGATATCGAAACCGGCTCTTTCCATTTTATCGAGGAAATAGCTTACGTTTTCGGCCAGTTTAGTATGCAGTGCATCACTCTCTTTCAGCATCTTAAACATTTCGATACTGGCGCCCACAATAGCAGGAGCCAGCGAGTTCGAGAATAAATAGGGGCGCGAGCGCTGACGCAGCATATCGATAATCTCTTTTTTGCCGGTTGTAAATCCGCCCATCGCACCACCGAAGGCTTTGCCCAGTGTGCCGGTAAAAATATCAATCTGTCCGTAGCAGTCGAACTGTTCGGCCACGCCTCGTCCGGTCGGGCCAACTACGCCTGCCGAGTGCGACTCGTCTACCATCACCAGCGCTTCATATTTTTCGGCCAGCGCACAGATCTGATCCATCGGCGCCACATTGCCGTCCATCGAGAAAACACCGTCAGTCACAATAATGCGGTGGCGTTGCGCCTGTGCTTCCTGCAGACAGCGCTCCAGCTCTTCCATATTGGCATTGGCATAACGGTAACGTTTTGCTTTACACAAACGTACGCCGTCGATGATCGAGGCATGATTTAACGCATCCGAAATGATGGCATCCTCTTCGCCGAAGAGCGGTTCGAAAACACCGCCGTTGGCATCGAAACAGGCTGCATATAATATGGTATCTTCGGTCTTAAAATAATCAGAAATAGCCGCTTCCAGCTGTTTGTGGATATCTTCGGTTCCGCAGATAAAACGTACCGACGACATGCCGTAGCCATGTGTATCCATTGTTTTTTTAGCTGCTTCTATCAGTCGCGGATTATCAGATAAACCCAGGTAATTATTGGCGCAGAAGTTGAGCAGATTTGCACCTCCTTCAATCTGAATATCAGCTTTTTGAGGTGTGGTGATAATGCGTTCGTTTTTGTACAGACCGGCCGCTTTAATATTGGCCAGCTCTTCGTTTAGAAATGATTTAAGTTTACCGTACATAGCTTTGAATAAATTAGTATTTTAAAAATCTGTTGACAATAAGGCAGGTCAAATCCGATGATCTGTCTTAAGCGGAACAAATATCTTATTTTTTTTGAATATTTAGCCTAAAAAAAATGACAAAATCATATACAACTCTATTTATTCTCTATACCTTTGCCCCCGGAAAGAAACTTAAATTAGATCATTAAACGCAATGAAAAATGTACTTGTAATTGGTTCGACCGGCCAGATCGGATCAGAATTAACCATGAAGTTGAGAAGTATCTACAACGGAAACATTGTAGCCGGATACATTCCGGGCTGTGAACCAAAAGGCGAACTGCTCGAATCGGGCCCTGCTGCGGTTGTAGACATTACCAACGCACAACAAATAGCAGACACTGTCGAAAAATACGAAATTGACACCATTTACAATCTGGCTGCTCTTTTATCTGCAGTAGCCGAACAGAAACCGCAACTGGCCTGGAAAATCGGAATGGACGGCCTGTTTAATGTGCTCGAAGTGGCACGCGAAAAAAAATGTGCCGTTTTTACCCCGAGCTCAATCGGTGTTTTTGGCGATAATACGCCGAAAGATAATACGCCACAGGATACAATTCGTAATCCGCGCACTATGTATGGTGTAACCAAAGTGTCGGGCGAGCTGCTCAGCGATTATTATTTCATCCGTTTCGGTGTTGATACACGTTCGGTGCGATTCCCCGGATTAATTTCGTATGTAACACCTCCGGGCGGCGGCACTACCGATTATGCCGTAGATATTTATTATGCAGCGGCCAAAGGCGAAACTTTCGTTTGTCCGATCAAAGAAAATACATTCATGGATATGATGTATATGCCCGACGGATTACGTGCCTGCATCGAAATTATGGAAGCAGATCCCGCAAAATTCATCCACCGCAACTCTTTTAATATTGCAGCAATGAGTTTTGATCCGCAAATCATCTACAACAATATCAAAAAATATGTGCCCGATTTCGAAATGATATATCAGGTAGATCCGTTGCGTCAGGCAATCGCCGATTCGTGGCCAAATTCGCTTGATGATACCTGCGCCCGTCAGGAATGGGGCTGGAAACCGGAGTACGATCTGGATGCTATGACACGCGATATGTTGGGCAAACTGCAGGAGCGATTCAAAAAATAAGCATCCGTAGTTTACACGAGAGCAATACAGAAAAGGGCATTTGTTTGTTAACAAATGCCCTTTTTCTGTCTAAACAACTTAAAATAGATGTTGCAAAACATGTTTATTGTTAATACAACTTAATGAAGTGTATTTTGTAGCTTTAAAATTATGTTGAAAAACATAAAGCGCCTATATTTGCACTGTGTTTTTCATGGTATTATATTTAAGGTTAACAATGAGGATTGGCTGTCTGGGATAGATAGCCTTTTTTCGTTTTATAAAGTGAAGTCTGTAACGCATCAATCGGGTTACAGACTTTTTAATTTAATTGAATGTCCATTTGATGGCCAGTGTCGGAATGGTATAAAATCCGTCGCGACCGCCGAAGTTATTACTTAATTCTACTTCACCTCCCACACTCAGATTGAAATTATCGGCGATGTGTTTGAATTTATTCAGATTTAGCCAAAATTGCGGTTCAGACAGGAAAATAAATTTTCCATAATCTGTTTCTTCCCGCCACCAGTCGGCAAATCCGGTAAAAGTACACAATCCGTTTTTGGCAAAATGAATATACCAGGTACCCGTGAGCTGGAAATTATTCGGACTTTTATGTTTCTGGATGTATTTGTACATGGCACTCAGCGAAAATCCTTTGCTGAAATCTTTGGAGTTAAAAGTATATGTTAAACCACCCAGATAAGCATTTTTATAGGAGAAAGCATTTGATGTACCTCCGTTATATTCTACATGGATAGAAAAGGGCGGTTCCCAGAATCTGAGTTCACGGGCAATTTCCCAATAAGCTGCCTGAACGCCTTTACTGGAATAATCCATATCAATGAAGAAGAATGTACTTCCCCATTTATCGGGTTTGAACATTTCTACAGTAGTGGTTAGTACCGGCCTTCCATGTAAGTCTTTGTCGTAGAGCGCTCCGCCAAAGTCGTAATGCAATTGAACATTCTGTGCTTTTATTCCGACTGCGATGACTAATAATAAGGTAAGAATGACTAATTTTTTCATTTTTGTTTACTTTTGCATGTTAAATTTATTACAAATATATAAAAATTATATATACTACTATACAATATAAGATTTTGCAACTAATTTGTTATCAGACTTCAGCCATTTTATATGAAAAATCAAGTTGTTAAAATAAAAACTAAATGGTTTTAAGAAGTGCACAGCCGATTAATCTATAAAATCAACATTAAAAACTATGTTATAGAACATACTGATATTAAATAATGTTAATGCGTATGATTTTTATGCCGAATAATTATGCTGAATAACATAAACCCATTATATTTGCACTGTGTTTTTCATGGTATTAGATTTTAAGGTTAACAATGAAGATTGGCTGTCCGTGACGGATAGCCATTTTTGCGTTTATAAGGCTGCTGTGTGCAGCTTTTTTTCTATCTTTGAAATACAGATATAATTCAGTAAAACTTAGTTATGATAAAATCAAATACTTCTTTTTCAACTAAAAAATCAATTCGACAGACTGTTTTATCATCTAAATGTGAGAAAGAGCAGCAGGTGGTCGAAAAAATGATTCGCATTTATTGTAGCAAAAAAGAAAAAAATCAAATTTTATGTCCGGAATGCAAAGCTCTGCTTGCTTATGCCAAAGCGCGTTTGAGTCGTTGTCCTGTAAGCGAATCTAAATCATCCTGCCGACAATGTGCTATACATTGTTATTCGCCCCGTATGCGGGAACGGATTCAGGCCGTGATGCGTTTCAGCGGTCCGCGCATGTTGCTGATTTATCCTGTTACGGCAATCAGACATCTTTTAAAGATCTGATTATTGTTTAAAAAGCTGTATTATTTCGTCTGAACTCTGAAAATATATGCACAAAACATGTTGTAAAGCATGTTTTTGTTAAACATAGTTAACTGAATCAATTTTCCAAGCTGATTGTTATGCTGCATAACATAAATGCGCTATATTTGCATTGTGTTTTTCATGGTATTAGATTTAAGGTTAACAATGAGGATTGGCTGTCTGAGATAGATGGCCTTTTTTCGTTTATATACATTAGGAAAAGCTGCATTTCTCTCTTATATTTGTAAAAACTAATCGATACAATATGGAAACTTATCAGGCAGATTCTCATCGATATGATGAGATGATTTATCGTCGCTGTGGCAGAAGCGGAATTCAGCTTCCTGCTATTTCACTGGGTTTATGGCATAATTTCGGTAGTGTAGATTTGTTTAGTCATTTTATACAAATAGCTCATGCTGCTTTCGACCGGGGAATTACTCATTTTGATCTGGCTAATAATTACGGTCCTGTTTATGGTTCGGCCGAAGAGAATTTTGGCCGGATTTTACAAAAGGGATTGGGCCGGTATCGTGATGAACTGATAATTTCAACAAAAGCAGGTTACGATATGTGGCCCGGTCCGTATGGCAACTGGGGAAGTCGTAAATACCTGATGGCCAGTCTTGATCAGAGTCTGAAGCGGATGGGCCTGGACTATGTGGATATCTTTTATTCGCATCGTCCTGATCCTGAAACTCCTGTCGAAGAAACCATGGGTGCTCTGGTAGATATCGTGCGACAGGGTAAAGCGCTCTATGTAGGCATTTCCAATTACAATGCCGATCAAACAGCACAGGCGCTGAAAGCGTTAGCTCTGCACCGGGTGCCTTGTCTGATCCATCAGTCACGCTATTCGATGTTTGATCGTCAGGTTGAACCTGAATTATTGCCGCTTCTGGGAACCGAAGGTATAGGTATGATTGCTTTTTCCCCGTTAGCGCAGGGATTACTTACAGATCGTTATCTGAATGGCATTCCGGCAGATTCGCGTGCAGCACGAACCACCGGATATTTAAAGAAAGATCAACTTACCGACGAACGTATGCAGCAAATTTTCAAACTCAATGCGATTGCCGGTCAACGTGGTCAGTTACTGGCCGAAATGGCCCTGGCCTGGTTATTGCGTGATGAGCGTGTATCCAGTGTACTGATTGGCGCCAGCTCAATATCCCAATTAAACACCAATCTGAAAGCTTTGCAAAACTATTCCTTTACAGATGAAGAGTTGCAGACCATCGAACAGATTCTTAAATAGCATAAATCTTAATGAAACCCTTTTTATATCAGGTAGCTTCTCTGTTTTACAAACAGCAGGGAAGCGAAATCAACCGGTTTGCTTTTGTATTTCCGAATCGTCGTGCCGGACTCTTTTTTCAGAAGTATCTTTCCGAAATAGCGGGGAAACCGCTTTTTTCGCCTACGATTCTGACGATTAATGATCTTTTTATGCGACTTAGCGGTAAGCAACCGGCCGATCGGATCAGTTTGTTATTTACACTATACGAGATATATCTGCGGCACAGTCATACCAACGAAACTTTCGACGAATTTCTCTACTGGGGAGAAATGTTGTTAAACGATTTTGACGATATCGATAAATATATGGCTGATGCGAAGATGTTGTTTTCAAATGTTACTGACCTGCATGCCATCGACCAGCAGTTCAGTTATCTGGATGAACAACAACTTGCGGCCATTCGTTCGTTCTGGTCGTCGTTTTTTCCAAAAGGAGATACACCCAATCAGGAAGAATTTCTGGCATTATGGCGTATTTTATACCAATTGTATAAGGAACTGCGAGAAACACTTGCCATAAAAAATCTTGGATACGAAGGCATGCTTTTTCGCGAAGTCACAGAGCAATTACAAACCGGAAAAGCGGTGGATTTACCCTGGGAAAAGGTCGTTTTTGTAGGCTTAAATGCACTCAGCGTGGCCGAAGAACAATTTCTGATGCAATTGCAAAAACGCGGCCTGGCAGATTTCTATTGGGATTACGATTCGCCTTTTGTGCGCGATCCGGATAATAAAGCATCCTGGTTTGCGCTTCGTAATCTCAATCATTTCCCTTCGGCTTTTTCGTTAAGTGAAGCGGATGAACAATCAGCCCGGCCGACACTTTTCGATATGGAAGACAAGTATGAAGATCATGTACCCGAAATCGAAGTAATCGGTATTCCCTCTGCCATAGGCCAGGCTAAACAACTCTTTTCACTGCTCGAAACCTTACCTTCTGATGCTGATACCGCTTTGCGAACGGCCATCGTATTGCCCGATGAGCAATTATTAATTCCTGTTTTACATGCCATTCCCGAATCAATTCAGACCATCAATGTAACCATGGGATATCCGCTGGCAGGTACACCCGTAGCCGCACTTATGGATTATATGCTGGCTCTGCAGCAGCATGTACGCTATATTTCGGGCGAACCGCATTTTTATTTCCGGGATGTATTGCCCATTCTGAATCATCGTTATATTGCTTCTACTTCGCCCGAATTGATAGCCGGTATGATACAGGATATTACGGCGAACAACCGTATTTATATCACGCACGGCGAATTAAGCAGCACACCTTTGCTTTCGGTATTGTTCCGTCCCGTTACCACACTAACGGGATTTCCGGATTATCTGATCGGATTGCTCGAAGCGCTGAACAGGCGGATGACAGAATTGAATAACCCCGACGAAACACAGGTTATTCAACGCACCAACGATCTCGAACAGGAGTTCATTTTTCACTATTTTGCTACTGTAAACCGATTAAAAACGGTTATAGATAATGCCGGTATAGAAATGCGTATGGAGACATTCTTCAGACTTCTAAAACGTATAACCGATACAATTACGATTCCTTTTCGCGGCGAACCTTTATCCGGATTACAGGTGATGGGAGTACTTGAAACGCGTGCACTCGATTTCGATCGTTTAATTATATTATCTATGAATGAAGGTGTTTTTCCGCTTAAAAAAGCAGCCAATTCATTCATCCCTTATAATCTTCGTCGTGGATTCGGCTTACCCACCTATGAACATCAGGATAGCGTATGGGCCTACCATTTTTACCGGCTTATCTATCGGGCCCGGCAGGTAAGTCTGCTTTTCGATACACGTGCTAACGGCATGCAAACCGGCGAAGTGAGCCGGTTTGTGCACCAGTTACGGTATCATTATCAACAGCCTTTGCAGGATAAACTGGTTGTGTACAATGTTTCATCTGCTGCATCACCTGTATTGGAACAACCCAAAACAGAAGCGATACAGCAACAACTGCTCGAATTTCTTTCGGGCGGTAAACGTGCTCTTTCGGCCAGTGCCATCAATACTTATCTGGATTGTCCGTTAAAGTTTTTCTTTTCGGTAATCAAAGGAATGGAAGAGGAGGAGATGGTGAGCGAAACTATCGAAAGCAATATTTTCGGAAGTATTCTGCATAAAGTAATGGAAGAGTTGTATGAACCTTTCGAACAAAAAATGGTAACAGCCGATCTGCTGAAAATGGCAGGTAAAGATACCGGTTTAATTACCCACGCCATTGAATGTGCTTTTGCAGAAGTCTGGTTTAAAAATGAAAAACCACGTCCGCTTAGCGGACAGAATTATCTGATCGGTGAAATGATTCGCACTTATGTAGCTAAGATTCTGGAGCGCGATCGTAAGCTGACCCCTTTTCAATATATCCGATCCGAACTTTCGGTTAAATCTATGCTTACTTTATCAAACGGCCAGCAGGTGCAACTCAAAGGATTTATCGACAGGATCGACGAAGTTCATGATCAGGTTCGTATTATTGATTATAAGAGCGGATCGGGCACGACCCGTTTTAATACAATCGAAGAGCTGTTCGACGGAACTGTAAAAAACCGTCCCAAAGCCGTTATGCAGGTCTTTTTATATGCCTGGATGTATGGCCGGCATACCGGTAATTATCAGGTACAACCCGGAATTTATTATATGCGAACACTTTTTGATGCTGCTTTTGATCCGGGGATTTATCAAACCGTCGGACGCGGAAAATACGAAGTTGTAACAAACTTTGAGGATTATTGTGCCGATTTTGAATCCGGATTGCGGCAATGCCTGGATGTATTGTTCGATGCAGATACACCATTTGTACAAACCGAAGATACAAAAGTATGCGGATATTGTCCTTTTAAAACCGTTTGCGGCCGGTAAAAGAATATAGTTTGAATGCAGAAAATAAAATCAGGAGCGATAACCGGAAATTATCATCAGAATAATACGCCCAACGAAAAGCTCATGGTATTGATTCGGCGATCAAAACGTAATGTTTCGGTTTCGCCAACCGTATCATCGATAGTCCGGAAAGTTGAACCTACTTCGTTCAGACCAAATTCGTAATAGAAATTCAAAAAGAGCATTCCGATTGTAACACCCACACCGGTAGCAATACCGATTCGAAAACGTGTATCATCATCTTCATATTTTCGGGCCAGATCGCTCATGCGTGTGGTGTAATTGGTTTTCATGTTGTAACGAACTGCCGGTCCTACACCCACGCTTAATGCATACGGTGCTTCACGAACCAGATAGAAACCAAGTTTAACCGGTATTTCCAGCATTTCCGAACGATATGTCAGCCGGTTTGATGGTTGACGTATCGACCCGTTATCCGCTGAAATATCCGGCATATTGAACCCGATATCTCCTTCCATATGTACAAACGAGATACTGGGTTCAATAAAGAAACGGTCAATATTTATGCGTCCGAAAAGTGTACCCTGCCAGCCTACCCGGTATTGCACGCGGATATTTTCCATCTGAATACCATCTATTTCCAATGAATTTACAATCGGAAACGAAGCATTCAAACCGATCTTACCGCCGAAATTAAAATTTTTATCTCTGAATTCCAGCAATCGTTGCGCATGAACTCCGCCACAAAGCGGAATCAGTAGTAATAACAGGTACAATTTTTTCATAACGCATCTTTTTCAGTTATTTTTTCTTTCGTACAGACCAGCCAAACTTACCCACCAGTTCGCCCAATCCGTAATATTTGCCATGCGAATAGGCCAGCAGATCCGCTTTTCGCATATCGAAAGCACCCGTATCCGGATCCAGATATTTATCATCTGCCTGTACATTAACCACTTCGGCAATAAACATATCATGGCTTCCCAGTGCAACTACCTCTTTAACACGGCATTCAATACACAGCGGCGATTCTTCGATGACGGGAGCTTTTACCACGGTAGCTTTGCCGGGTGTCAGTTTCATCTCTTCGAATTTATTATAATCTTTACCCGAATTCACACCACACCAATCGGTAGCATATGCCAGATCGCGTGTAGTCAGATTTAATACAAATTCCATATTGCGTTTCAGAATCGGGTACGAATGTCTTTCGGGACGTACCGAAATATAACACATCGGCGGATTAGTACAAATTGTACCTGTCCATGATACCGTAATAATATTATATTCTTCGGGTGTTGCACCCAGACTTACCATTATAGCCGGCACGGGATAAACCATGGTGCCGGGTTTCCAATCTTGTTTCATGTAATGTTATCTGTGCTAATCCGTTTATTTAATAACAATATCACTCCGGTTGATTTTTCGTTCGCAATATTCACAACGAATCGTACCATGTTCTTTATCAATCACCCGAAACCGTGTCAGCATGGGTTCATTATTCGTGATACATTTCGGATTATTGCAAATCACAAGACCTGTCACTTCGTCAGGCAATTCAACCGGTCTTTTTTCTACAACCTCAAAATCACGTATGATGTTCAAAACCACTTTAGGTGCAATCAGAGCAATACGGTTAATCACATCTTCTTCAAAGAATTTATCGGAGATTTTAATCATCCCCTTGGTTCCCATTTTTTTGCTTTGCAGATTATTACCGATGGTAATGGTATTTTGTGTATGTTCGAGTCCCAGCATTTTAGCTACCTTAAACAATTCGGCAGGCGGGATATGATCGATAGCCGTTCCGTTTTCGAGTGCAGCTACCTGCAATTCTTTTTTCTTTTCAGACATAATGATTCTCTTTTTGTCAGTTTACCGGAATATTTAATACATCACAAATAATCGCTTCGCGTGTGAACACACCGTTACGCGCCTGCTGGAAATAATAGGCCTTCGGATTATCATCCACATCATAGGCAATCTCGTTTACACGGGGCAGCGGATGCAGAATCTTCAGGTTATCCTTGCTGTTTTTCAGCATATCATTCTTCAGGATATATACATTTTTCACCCGCTCATATTCTTCCATATCGGTAAAACGTTCGCGTTGAACACGGGTCATGTACAAAATATCGGTTTCGTCGATGATTGATTCGTCAAACTCGGTATATTCATGATATCTGATGCCGTGTTTATCGCAGAAATGTTTCTGCTCGTCGGGCATCTTCAGCTCATTGGGAGCAACGAAATTGAATGTCGGATTAAAATGCGACATCCCCACGATCAGCGAATGAACCGTTCTGCCGTATTTCAGATCACCCACCAGCGTAATAGTCAGATTATCGAGTGTACCCTGTGTCTTCTGAATCGAATAGAGATCGAGCAGCGTCTGCGAAGGATGCTGATTAGCCCCGTCGCCGGCATTAATTACCGGAATATTGGTTACCTCCGAAGCATAACGCGCAGCTCCCTCCAAATGATGACGCATGATGATCAGATCCGCATAATTGCTCACCATCAAAATGGTATCCTTCAATGTTTCTCCTTTCGAAGAGCTGGTTGTCGATGCATCGGTAAAACCGATTACACGACCGTCAAGCCGGTTTATTGCTGTTTCGAAACTGAGCCGGGTGCGGGTAGAAGGCTCAAAGAACAGGGTTGCCGCTACTTTCCCTTCAAGTAGTTTGCGGTTTGGATTGGCTTCAAACTTCGCGGCATTTTCGAGAATTCGAAGAATGTCCTCCTTCGAACATTGATCGATGGAAACTAAACTTTTACTTTTCATGTCGTAATTATTTCAGCATGCTTATGCTACAAAAGTATAAAAAAAGCGGAGACTAAATCAAGCTCCGCTTTAATAATTTTTATTGAAGAAATTCGATGAGTTTTTTCGGCAGATAAAAGGTATTATTTTTATCCACATAAACTATCACGGAATTGAGCTGAACCGTTTCTTCTCCCTTACTGCCAATCTTTACAATATTGGTAAAGGGCGAAACCGTCAGCTGTTTTTTCTTGTTCTTCGGATTCTTTACAACCAGTGTGGGGAAACTGTCTTCATTTTTTGCAGGAATCACTTCATACACATAATCTTCGAATGCCTGCTGATGGGGTGCAAAATTTTCGTCAGTCAGCTGCTCCAGCGTGGCAAATGTTTTTCCGTTCAGATTACACAAATATTCATTCAGTTCGATATTACTCAGCATACCCATGGGCAGAGTGCCTTCAGGATGGTACGCCGCCAGAAAAACATCTTCGCCGGTATGTCCGCCGGTAGTAAATCCGAAACAGGTCTTCGATGTCATCAATTTTGCCATGAACGAAGAGAGTGATCCGCTGTATAAAGATCCTTCCACATTATCGGATGAACGCTGTGCAGCCGGAATCGGACTCTGCGTATAATCCGGACAGTTATTCAGGGCATTCAGCTCTTCGGGAGTCATTTCGAAACCCAGCTGTTCGGCAAACAGCTGTTGTACCTGATTATTGGGTGTTTCATTCACCAGACGGGCCATCCCGTCGGCCGTGCGTTTAAATTGTGAGAATTGATTAAACAGCTGATCTTTTGTCAGCTTATCATATCCTTTGCATTCGCGGCGTCCGATACTCAGTCCGCTGTTGCCGTGATCGGGTACAATAATAACAGCTGTCTCACCGTTTTCGCGGGCAAAATCCAGTGCTGCACCACAGGCACGGTCGAAAGCCAGAAAATCGGTAGCCATACCGATCGGATCATTCGCATGAGCCGCCCAGTCCACTTTACTGCCTTCCACCATCAGGAAAAATCCATTCGGATTCCGGTTTAATTTTTCAATCGCAATGCGTGTCATCTCTTCGATCGAAGGCTGCTCATCGGGATTGCGATCGATATCATAATCCATATCACGTTCGCCGTAAAGCGCCCACATCTTGTCGCCGTTATAATTACGCATACCCTGCAGATCATCTTTAAACACGGCATATCCCTGTTCGTTCAGATAAGCCTCGCTTGTTTCGGGCAGCAATGCCGTACCACCGCCAATCACCACCTGAATATCATTATGAGCCATTTGCGGAGCAATCCAGTTGTATTTTCCGCGATTATAACTGTGAGCGGCACAGTCAGCCGGTGTGGCATGCGGAAACTCACAGGTAAAAACCAGTCCCATCGATTTGCCATCCTGCATCTTTACCGCCTCCAGAATGGTTGTGGCCGGCTGATATTCGCGATCCGGATTGGTGGGATAAATATCATTCTCCGGATCAACCAGCGGATACGAAGAAACTGAGCCCGTGCGGCTCGGAATACCCGTTACATAACAGGAAGTAGTAGGAGCCGAATCACCAATCGGAGCATTCGAAGAATGCGTACGCACCGTTCCGCACAAATAGGGATCAATATTCAGTTTTTCGAGTTCGGGATTCGTATACCATTGCAGCCAGCGTGCAACCGATACGGTACTTAGTGATGTTCCGTCGGGAATCATCAGAATCACATTCTTAACCGGCTTAACCGGTTGTTTTTGCTGGGCTGCTGCCGGCAGAAAAATCAAGGCCAGCAAAGCAACTCCGATACATGCTCTTTTCATACTTTAATAGAATCAATCCAGTTTAATAATATTTTCTTCAAAAATTGTCAGTTTTTCAAGGCCTTTATCCGTTACCAGGAAGCTGTTTTCGATACCCACGGCACCGGTTCCCGGGATCACATATTTGGGTTCCAGGGCAAAAACCATACCCGGTTCCAGCACCTCTTTCGAGCGGGGAGTCAGTACGGGCAGTTCGTTGATCTGAATCCCGATGCCATGTCCCACAAACTTCGCCTGCTGTTTTGTACCCATAAAATAGGCCTCCAGTTCGGCATCTTTAGTGAGCTGCCATGCGATATCATACAATTCGCTGCAGGGCGTACCCGGACGGGCAATATTTTCGATCTCAGTCTGAATCAGCAACGAATTTTCATGGGCTTTATAAGCCAGATCCGTCAGATCACCTACCGAGAATACACGTGTCATATCCGTCATATATGCCGTATAATTTCCGGCCATATCCACCATCACGGCCATACCCGGTTTCAGTTCTGTTCCGTTGGCCCCCAGCGGGCATGAAGCATCCATGCCGCCGCCGCCCAGTGCAAAATCGAAAGGAGAGGGTGTCTCTGCATTATCACCGGTCAGGATACTTCCCATAAAAATATCCATATTGGCACCAAAAGCACGGAATAGCCCGTGCGATCCGTTCCGGCGCATAATAGCTTCGATGGCGAATTGAAATTCCAGATCCGTCATTCCCGGCTGATAGCAGCTGTGAATTTGGGCATATGTTTTAGCATGTTGAGTTGCCGATATGCGAAAGAGTTCGATTTCATGCGGCGTTTTAATTTCGCGCAATGTACGCATCAGTGCCGTGGCATTGCCGGTTTTTTTGGGTTCAAACGCTTTTACCAATCGCATATAATCCGAATAAGTCAGCTCATCAGCCTCCAGCAGCAGATGTGCCGGCAGTTCAAGTCCCTCTTTATTCAAGATTGCCGGAATATCTTCCGGTTTACGTATCTGTACAATATTATAGAGATCATCCCCGTCAATTTCAGGTTCAATCACCGGTCGGCGTACAAACAGCCAGGGTTTACCTTCGGCAGGCATATAAAAATAACCGCCGTAAATCCGGCCGGTCATATAATAAAGATTTACATCCACACTCAGCAGGCATCCGTCTGCATCCATCCGGCGCAGCGCCTCCTGCAACCGATACCATTTCGTGGCCAGATCGGCTATCCAGTCTTTTTCTATCATCGTTTGTCAGTTCGTTTAAATGCAATTATTGAGCATCAAAGATACAATTTCCCGATAAATATAGTGGCATGCACTAAAAACATTCCATATAAAAAAGCATCATTTTATATAAAATAAATAAAAAATATAAATAGATTTTTGCATTTATTGATGGATTGTGTAATTTTGTAAGATATAAAAATCCGGTTAAAAATCGGAAGAAAATAATATTCTTTATATTGAGTATATATGGGTGAAATTATAACTACAGATTTGCCTGAAAGGCGGATATTTCTTTGCCTTGCTCATATGAGTGGAAAAGAAGCTGAGTATATAGATAATGCATTTAAAACCAACTGGGTAACACCTTTAGGCCCGAATGTGGATGGTTTTGAAAATGATTTAGCGTTATTTTTGGGGAATAATAAAAAAGTGGCGGCATTATCTTCCGGTACGGCGGCATTGCATCTTGGTTTACTTTTATTGGGTGTAAAAGCCGGAGATGAAGTATTATGTCAGAGTTTTACTTTTTGTGCGTCTGCTAATCCGGTTCTCTATATTGGCGCTAATCCTGTTTTTATAGACAGTGAAGATGATTCCTGGAATATGAGTCCCATACTGCTTGAACAGGCCATTCAGAATCGCATAGAGGTTACAGGCAGAAAGCCCAAAGCTATTATTGTTGTACATCTGTATGGTATGCCTGCAAAAATGCAGGAAATCATGGAGATCTCTGAAAAATATGATATTCCGGTACTTGAAGATGCAGCAGAAGCATTGGGCTCAACCTATGCCGGATGCGAATGTGGAACATTAGGTACTCTTGGTGTATTGAGTTTTAATGGTAATAAAATGATCACAACATCCGGCGGAGGTGCATTAGTGGTTTCGACCGATGAATTAAAGCAAAAAGCTTTATTCTATGCAACGCAGGCACGTGAAAATTACCCTTATTATCAACATGAAGAAATCGGATATAATTATCGTTTAAGTAATATTTCAGCAGGAATAGGTCGCGGACAAATGACTATACTTAATGATCATATAGCGCATCATCGTCATATACATTCCCTGTATCAATCATTACTTCATGGTATCGGAGGGATCACATTGAAATCAAATTATGATTCAATTATAAATTCTAATTATTGGTTGAGCTGCATTCTTATTGATGAATCGATAACAGGAGTCTCTTACGAAAATCTCCGTTTGAAACTGGACGAAAAAAATATAGAGACAAGGCCGTTATGGAAGCCTATGCATTTACAGCCGGTATATAAAAACTGCCCGGATTACACAGATGGAACGGCCGAACGATTATTCAATTCCGGACTTTGTTTGCCCTCCGGTCCCTGTGTTACGGATAATGATGTAGAATTTATAGTAAATCAGATTAAACAAATATTGAATTGTTTATAGGAATTATATTTAAATTAACTTAATTTCTGAGATAGAATAGGTTGATTTTATGAATATATTTTGTATTATAATTATTTTTTATTCGGGTAATCTTTTTATTCGATGACACCGGAGAATGTCGAATTTTGATACTAAAATGTATGTCTTATGCAATTATATTGGTTTGCGATTCGTGTTACCTATGGTCGCGAAATTAAACTAAAAAAATACTTGGAAAATAAAGGTGTTACCTGTTATATCCCCATGCAATATGTGCATGATATTATAAAAGGGAAAATACGCAAAAAAATAAAACCGGCAATTAATAATTTGATTTTTATTAATTGCTCCATTCAGGAAATGAATTTATTAAAACAAGAAATAGAACCGATTATTCCCATTCGTTATATAATGGATAAAAGTAGCAGAAAACCTGTAGTTATACCGGATAAGCAAATGCTCAATTTTATCTCTGTATCACGGATGATTGATTCTGAAATTATTTATCTGGATCCCGAAATTGCATCCCTGAAGAAAGGTGATCCTGTTCGTATTACCGGGGGTGTTTTCAAAGATATAGAAGGCGAGTTTATGCGCATTAGAGGCGATCGGCGTGTAGTTGTCCGTATTAAAGGTCTGATTGCGGTTGCAACCACATTTATTCATCCTTCTTTATTGATTAAATTAAAACAAACAAAACCATGAATATTTCAAAAGAACGTTTTTTTACGGAGCTGAATAAATATGTTCCGATTGGTTATCTGAACCGCGGACTTATATTTCTGACTGATTGTTCTCTTTCAGTTTTTGCTTCCTTATTTAGTTATGTATTTTTTCATATCATTATTGATATCAAACTTGATAACAAAGAATTATTAAGTCTGTTTCTGATTAGTTCAATTGTAAGTGCTTTTTGGATCTATATTTTTAAAACCTATCAAAATGTAATCCGGCATTCTACCATTGGCGAGCTGGTCAGAATTGTATATGCCATGGGGATGAAGGGACTTACTATGTTATCCCTTGCATTATTGTTTACTGAATATGTAGGTAATTTTATCATTGCCGAAATCTTTGGCGGATTTATGATTTCTGTTTTTTTGCTGGTTTTTGTTCGTGCTTTTATTGTAAATATATATCATCACCTTCAAAAAGCGGCTGATGAATCCTTGCATGCCACTTTAATTTATGGAACAGCCGAGGCTGCAATCTCACTTGCCAATTATTTACGTAATCGGAATGAACAATATGCCATGTCGGGTTTCTTGTCGCGTAATCCCCAGGAATCGAATCTGCGTATAGCCGGTTATCCCGTTTATGTTATTAATACTCCGGATAAGATGAAAGAACTATTGAAAAGTCAAAAAATAAAAGCCATTCTTTTTACTTCGTTAGACGATTTACACAGTGATTCAGAGCTTACCGAATTTTGTCTCCGGCATCATATTTCCTTGCAGATTGCACCTTTAATGGAAGGTCAGCATATTACGCATCAGATTCAATTACGCAATGTACAGATTGAAGATCTTTTAGGACGTGATGAGATCGAGATTAATTTAAATAAAATAGCCTTCGAATTAATCGGTAAAACAGTGTTCGTTTCCGGTGCTTCCGGTTCAATAGGTAGTGAACTTTGCAGGCAGCTTTGCAAATTTCCGATAAAAAAGCTGGTTTTGTTTGATAATGCCGAAACACCCATGCACACTATTTATCTGGAATTATCCGAGCAAAAAACGGCTTGCGAAATTTGCCCCGTTATTGGTGATATTCGAAATAAAGCCCGGGTTGAGCTCCAGTTTAAAAAGCATCATCCTGATATTATATTTCATGCGGCAGCTTATAAGCATGTGCCGTTAATGGAAGAAAATCCCTGCGAAGCCGTACATACAAATGTGTATGGAACCCGTATATTAGCCGATCTTGCGGTAGCTTTCGATGTAGATAAATTTATTATGATTTCTACCGATAAAGCTGTGTCTCCGAGTAATGTTATGGGTGCTTCAAAGCGCATAGCCGAAATTTATGTTCAAAGTCTGAGTCAGGCAATCCTGCGTAACGAGATTAAAGGTAAAACACGCTTTATTACTACCCGTTTCGGAAATGTGCTGGGTAGTAACGGAAGTGTAATACCCCGTTTTAAATCTCAAATTTTAGCAGGTGGTCCTGTTACGGTTACTCATCCTGAGATTATTCGTTATTTTATGACCATTCCCGAAGCATGTCGTTTGGTTTTAGAAGCCGGCTTTATGGGCGAAGGATATGAGATTTTTGTTTTTGATATGGGGAAACCCGTTAAAATAATAGATCTGGCCCGTCGCATGATCGAACTGTCAGGTATGATACCCGATGTGGATATCAAAATAGAATTTTCCGGCTTGCGTCCCGGCGAAAAACTCTACGAAGAGTTATTAAATGATTCCGAAAAGACATTATCAACTCCAAATAAAAAAATATTTCGTGCCCAAATTCAGGCTTATTCATATACAGAATTACTTTCTGATTATACATCTTTATGCGAAATAGCCATTGAAGGCAATAAAATATCCACTGTGAGATTAATGAAAAAGCTTGTACCTGAGTTTAAAAGTCTCAATTCCGAATACGAGAAACTTGATAATTAGTAAATATTAACACATTATTTCTTTTTATTCAATTTTTTATTGTTAAATTTGTCTATATTTAATAAACAATTAGATAAACTATTGTTGTTACTTATATAAGTCGAATTGTACTAAATTTGAGCATTAAAGTATAGGGTGTTGTAAAAAGTATATTAATTTAATTAACGTATAATATGAGGAAACTTTATCTGACTAGTCTTTTAACTTTTTTAGTTTGTGTCTTATATGCACAAGAACCTGTCGAACAGGTATATTGGACAGGCGATGTCACAAACAATGAAAAAGTGTTGAACAAAACCAAATTCAGAGACAATTGGTTTGCAGGTATCCATGGTGGCTCCTTTGTTTCATGGGGTAGTTACGGTTCTCATCTGAGTTTTTGGCGTCATGTTCGTCCGGCCGGTGCCGTATCCGTAGGTAAATGGCTTGCTCCTTTCGGTGGTGTTCGTTTGCAGGCAGTAATGGGTGGTAATATCGGTCAGACTGATCCGTCAGTTATCGATAAAAGTTATACCTGGCATACTGTAGGCGGTTCTATTGACGGATTATTTAATCTGACGAATATTGTATGCAAATATAAAGAAGACAGACTCTTTAATTTGATCTTCATTATAGGGGTAGGGCTCGAAAATACCTATAAATTTAGTAAAGAAGGCTGGTACGATCAATATCCGATAAATACACGTTCGCGTAACCGTGCCTCGTGGCGTATGGGTTTGCAAGCCTCTTTCCGTTTAAATAGTGTTTTGGATTTAACGGTCGAGGCGGTTAATAATATTCTTGACGGATCTTATGATGGTCAGCATGCTAAAAACCGTGTAGATGGCCATGTCAATGCATTTTTAGGTTTAAACTACCGTTTCAAAAATTTCGACGGAACCCGTCAGTTTACATTCCTGCGTCGCGATGCATCAACTGTTAATGCTTTAAATGACGAAATTAACGCACAACGGGCAAAAATCAACGAATTAGAACGTCGTCAGGCAGCAACACGTGTAGAAAAACAGGTTGTTAATCTGGCTCATGTTACCACTTTGATTGCGTTTACCCCCAAATCTTCAGAAATTAACGAACTGCAGCAGTTAAATGTATATACTGCGGCCGAAGCGCTGAAGAAATTAGGTAACGATGCAGATTTGTATATTACATCATCTGCCAAACCGGTCGATACAGATCTGTTTGTAGGTCGTGCCAATGCCATTCGTACCATGTTGATCGAAAAAATGAATGTACCTGCAGGACGTATTTTCATGGAAAAAGATCCGGCTGTAATTCAGTCGCTCGATGCTGATCAGAACTGTGTGATTGTATATATTAATGAATAACCACTTTATACTTAAATAGAATGAAAAAAATTATCATATCATATTTGTTGATCTTCCTTGCATTTAGCGCGGGAGCACAAGAGCTGGGAGTGGCAGATTCAGTTCAGGTACTTAAAAATTATAAGTTTTCGGATAACTGGTTTATCAGTGCTCAGATTGGAGCCAATCATGCCATCAATGAAAATGCCCGTTTTGGTAAATTCTTCAAAATGACCGGTCCGAGTGCGGCTGTCTCCGTAGGTAAGTTTTTCTCGCCGGCCGTAGGATTCCGTTTGCAGGGTGTTTACGATTTGCAACATAGTCGCATCAACAGTGAAATTTACGATGCTTATCCTCAGATTGTAGGTAACGGCATTTATAAATTCAACAGTGTTTCTGTATTCCTTGACGGTATGTTCAATCTCTTCAATGTTTTTGCACCTTACAAAGAAAGCCGCGTGTTTAATCTGTTCGGTATCGTAGGTGTCGGAGCGACCCATTCTTTCGGATTTGATAAAAAGATTGATTCATGGACAGGTACTACCGAAAGTGGAAATGTTCATCTTTATCCGGTAAGTAAAAAGAATCATACCAATTTTGGTGTTCGTGTAGGTTTACAGGGTAGTTTCCGTGTAAGTAACAGTGTCGATTTAACGATCGAAGCGCTTGCTACAGGTACCGACGATCATTATAACGGCATGAGCTCAGATCGCGTTTACGATGCCTGGGTCTCTGTATTGGCCGGTGTAACCTACCGTTTCAAAAATCATGACGGTACCCGTCAGTTTACTTATGTAACACTCACCAACCGCGATCAGATCGATGCCCTCAATGCCGAGATTAATGCACAACGTGCCCGCATTCAGGCTCTCGAAAACCAGCCGCTGGTGGTAACCGAAGTTGAGAAAGAGGTTCATGTAAGCAAACTGTTGGATATGACGGTATCTTTCGATATCAATAAATACAACATCACTAAAGTGCAGGTGCCTAATGTAGCTGCTGTTGCTCAATACCTGAAAGATCATCCGAACGAAAATCTGGCTATCACCGGTTATGCCGATGTGAATACAGGTACATTCGAAATCAATCAGCGTCTGGCTAAACAGCGTGCCGAAGCGGTTTACAACATGTTGGTGGATAAATACAAAGTTTCGCCCAGCCGTATTCGTGTAGATTCTAAGGGTGATACTGTTCAGCCCTATTCTATGGATTATACATGGAACCGTGTTGTGGTATTTGTTACTGAACCGGGGAAATAAATAATTACAGCTTGTTTTCCTGTTCTGCAGGAAAACAAGTATAAGTATAACTATTATAACTATCTTACAATGAAAAAAATATATAATAAACCAGTTATGGAATCTGAGGCCTTTGTGCCTCAGGAGTATATTGCGGCTTGTAAATATAATTCATCTTATGTAGGCTATTGTGATATAACAGGTTATGTTTTTGAAGACACAAATAACAATAGGGTATGGGATAAAAATGATAAACGTTTACATTATAATACTGCATGCAACGCAAAATATGAATCAACAGTAAAGCCTCATGTGAATGCATTTGTTTCAAATTGTTGGAGTTATGATAAACATTGTTCATCTACACCTGTTTTTTATTTTAAATATGATGAAAAAAACAGTAAACATGTATCCCAAAAAATAGATGAAACATTATATCATAATGTCTCTTAATCACCCCTGCGCTAATTTCCCATCATCAAGAAATTAGTGCAGGCCAACTTTTTTAACAGATGGAACTTCAGGGTAAAACTCCATCCGTTATTAAATTTAAAGTAGTTTCATTTGTTGTGGCTGTAGAGTTGATCAATGAAAATGCATATCCATTAATCTTAAATCACTTTATAACCGACGAATCTGAATCCATAACCTATAGGTTTATGCCTTTGGTTTTATTCAGATGGGACAAAAATAAATACAGTTTAATAACCAGACGAAATGGATTTTTCGTCTATTCGGATGGTAAGCATGAGTTAAGGGTTTTAAAATTCGAATTTACTAATCAACCGTATGCTATTTATGAAGAAATTGATAATAAAAGGGTAAATATCTATTTTTCTAACCATTTTCTCCCGGACCTGAAACTGGATACAGTTTTCTTTTCCTGTTTTGCGCTGGAGCGTCATTTGTATCATCAACATTGTTACATTTTTCATTGTGCTTATCTTGATTTTAACGGAAAAGCAATTTTGTTTAGTGGTAACAGCGGGGTTGGTAAATCTACTCAGGCTGCATTGTGGTGTAAGCAATTTTCGGATGAGTCAATATTGTTGAACGGAGATAGAACACTCATATCACGCGAATCATCCGATTATTATGCAAACGGATGGCCTGTTTGTGGATCAAGTGAGGTCTGTTTTAACGCAAGGCGCAAAATTGCCTGTATTGTTTTTCTGGGTCAATCCCCTGTTAATCAAATTATAGAATTGCGTGTTTCACAGAAAATAAAAGCTGTAACTGCTCAAACCACAATTAATTACTGGAATCCCGATTTTCTCAATCATGCAATTGATCAAATATCCGATCTCGTTCAGCACATTCCGGTTGTTTCATACAATTGTACTATGGCTGATGATGCACCAATAGTCTTACATAATTATTTAGCAGAAAAAAAATGGATCTGAACACACCCTTAAATCCCGTAGAGCAGCGTTTAGTTGCAAAAGCAGATATAGCTAAAATACCTATATCCGCAGCTTTTGAGCTTACTCCCGTCTGCAATCTGGATTGTGATATGTGTTTTATCCATACCGCAAAGCATCAGGTGGATAAACAAGGAGGTCTTTTGTCTGCCGACGACTGGATCAATTATGCTATTCAGTTAAAAGAATGCGGCACACTATTTATTTTGTTAACAGGCGGAGAGCCCTTGTTGTATCCGGATTTTAAAATAATATACCTGGCTCTGCGCGATCTGGGTTTTGTGATTACGATCAATACAAACGGTCTGCTTTTCGATGACTCTATTTTCGAATTGTTTAGTCAGTATAAACCCAGAAGAGTTAATCTTACTTTATATGGTACCAGTAATGCAACGTACAAAAATTTATGCAAAACATCCACCGGTTATACAACCTGTATGCAGGTGCTTACGCGTCTGCAAGAGGCGCGCATTGATACGAAACTGAACGTATCTCTGGTTCAAAAAAACAGGCATGAACAGAAACAATTTTATCAAATTGCACAAGCATTGAGTTTTCCAATCGAAGTAAATAGTTATATGTTCCCTTGTACACGTACCACTTGCGGTAAAGAAAGAAATAT
>CAMTPG010000001.1 GCA_947074335.1 uncultured Parabacteroides sp. | reverse complement strand
AAGGAATTCCGATGATCGTGATCATCAATACAATACTTGCAATAAAATATTCGACGGCAATAAGCAAACCTCCGAAAATTAACCAGATAATGTTGCCTAAAAATTTCATAATGAGAATAATTAGCTGTTAATAGATTCAAAGATACAAATTATAAAGTTTATTTGTACAGATCTGTTTCATTATAAGTGATATCTCTTTTTTTACCCGATTAATTCCAGTTATCGTGCCAAAAAACCGCTTAAAAATTACCGGTAACACTGTAAGCTCAGTTTTAATACATAGATCGTTTTCGGGATTCAATTTATCAGTTCATAATATACCCCTAATATAACATTTTATATTTTTATGAGAAACATAAAAAGAGGCTGCTTAAAGATTTAAGCAGCCTCCCGATACAATAAAATGTATCTCTCTTCATTGAAAACCTAAAAAACCTTATAACTTTCCTTATATAAATACCTATTATAATGCGGGTTAGTCTCTTAAAAATACCAAACAATTAAAGTTAAAGAGTTAGTTGTCTGTGCGAAACGGGATTACGGGTAATCCCTCTATATTTGTTAAATTGCCAATTTGAAAATTTCTGAAACAATACCGGGCAGCCTTCGGAGCCGTAACTTCAGGTGAACTGACAATGACTGTCATGGCTTGTCCGTCTATTCTTGCATCAGCCGGTTTAAAAATCAGATCCTCACCGGCTATTTCAAACCCGGTTATGCCATCAAAACGGTTATAACCGTTTGTTGCATTTTTGAAATGAAGAATAAGCTGATCGTCGCGACTCTCCATTGAATCAAATTCCGGGCCTTTACAGGCTATTGTGGAATAATCATAAGTATCATTCAATACGAGATACGCTAAACGCTCACCCACATTTTTCTTATCTTTCGGATGAATTTGATTTACCTCATACGGCTCAACCAAATCATTCGTTGAGATTATTCCGCTGTTGGGAATGATCTGTGAAGCTTTATATTGTTGTTCACGCAGCAAAGCACCGTCTGTTTCATTTCTGTTGTTACTATATGCATAAGGTGCTATTTCGACCTGATAAAAAGGCAAATCATCATCTTCGAAATCAGATCGCCATTGTGCTGCCATCATGGCCAGCCGTTCTGCATAATCAGGTTTGCCTACATTCGATTCGCCCTGATACCAGAGTATACCTTTTACGGTATATCTGCTGGCGGGCTTAAACAATCCATTATACATAATCATTGGTTTTAGCCAAGGGTTGGCTAAATCGTCATTAACGATCATTGAATAATCTATATCATCAAATAAATCCACAGTTTCTTTGGGTAACCAGCCTTCTACTCTCGATCCGCCCCAGCTGCAATTGATAATTCCCACGGGTACATTTAATACATCGCTTAATAAAGTACCGAAATGGTAAGCTGTTGCGCCAAACTCGGCTGCATGCATCGGATTGCTTGTTTTCCATTCGCCACCTGTCGTTGTTTTAGCAGGCGTCAAAGGAGCAGCTTTGCCAATTGTAGCATAGCGAAGCCGCTCGGCATATTGTCCTGATGTGGCAATTGTCCGGTTGGCTCCTTCGATCGGGCAGTTATGAAATCCTCTTAAAGGCATTTCCATATTGGATTGACCCGAACAAAACCACACTTCACCGATTAATATGTTTTCTATAATTTGCTGATCGTTGAGATTTACGATACTTATTTGTTGCGGTTCAAAACCGGCATCCGGTGTAGAAATCCGGATTTCCCAGTCTCCTTCGGGGTTTACTCTCGCTGAATAAACATCCTTTGTCCAGCTTGTTGTTAAAGTAACCTCACTGTCAGGCATACCTTCTCCCCAAATCCGTACATCCGAATTTTGTTGCAGCACCATGCCGTCACTCATCAGAGGCGGTAATTTTAACTGTGCGATTGAGGGCAATGCCCTCAATACACACAAACCTATAATAAACGAATATGTAAATAACTTTTTCATTTTAATCTATAGAAATCAGGAATAACGTTCTATAATTTCCATGCACATACGGCCATTGTGATAAGGACATTTCCAGAAGCCGGCTTTATCATCCTGCCGGTTAGTTGTATGATCCAGATAACTGCCCCAGAACCATTCGCCATGGCGATGATCAATCAAATGCTGCTTGATAAATTCCCAGCCTTTCACGGCTCTCTCAAGAGCCACCTGGTCATTAAAATGCTGGTATAAGTTTACATTGCCTACTACATTTTCGGCCTGCACCCACCAGTGGAATTCGGCATCTGTCTCTCTTGTTTCGGGGAAATATTCATAAATCAATCCGCCGTTTTCCATTAATCCTTCGCTTGCGGCATCGGCAATCCGATAAATCTGTTTATTGACACGAGCCAGTAATGCTTCATCGCCCAACACCAGTGCTGCTTCATGAATCAGCCAGGAGGCTTCAATATCATGACCAAACGAGAATGCTGTTGATTTGGCATTCCAGTGTTCGTCGAAGAATAAAAGCAGATGTCCGGTGTTCTTATCCAGAATCGGACCGATAAATAATTCGATCAGATTTTCCAGCTTTTTCTTTAACCGGTCATCTTTCCATACCCGGTACAGATTTGTATAGGGTTCCAGAATATGCAAATGCGTATTCATGGTTTTCTTTTCGTTTTCGTCTTTATCGCTCAGTCGCATATCTTCGATGAGTTCCCAATTTCGGGTGAAGGCCTCCATATATCCGTTAAACTCCAGATCGAAGCTGTGTTCTTCGATCGTTTCAAATAATTTAACGGCATAATCCAGTGCTTCCTGATCTCCAGTAGCCCGATGGTACTCGCTTAATCCGTAAATGGCGAATCCGAGCGCGTAGATCTGTTTTTTCGTTTGTGTAGGATTACCCAGATAATCCACTTCCCAATAGATACCACCGTTTTCCTGATCATAGAATTTTTCGATCAGATATTCTTTTGCACGTTTTGCAGTCTTCAGGTAAGCCGGCTTTTTCAGTAAGCGAAATGCTGCCGAGAATGTCCATAAGATGCGGGCATGCAGAATGGCACCTTTGGGTGCCTGTTCATGCAGCTGGTCATCGCCGTCGATCCGGCCGTAAAAACCACCATGTTCAATGTCCGTCATTTTTTCGATCCAGAAACTCAGGATATTATTTTCGAGTTCCAGCCGGACTTCATCTTTGAGTTTTAAAATGTCGTTCATAGTTTTTCATCTCTTTTGTGTTGCAATTCTAAAGTTATCTCTTTCATCCGTTTTTCTGTCAGCGGATAAGCGCTGATGAAGATTACGGATAAAATGGTACCGACTGCCGGTAAAAAGCTCAAGAACATTTTAATACCGTTAATCGTTTCGGTACTTTGCACCATATTGGCCTGGAATCCGAAGTAACCCAGTAACCAGCCTGTTATGGCAGTACCGATAGCCCATCCGAATTTCTGACTCATAGAGGATGAGCTAAATATTAATCCTGTAGCCCGGTTGCCGGTTTTCAGCTCCGAATAATCCGTACAATCGGCATACATAGACCATAAAAGGGGGAAGATACTGCCGGCACATATGCTGATCAGCACTTGAAATATAAATATAATAGTTAAGTTTGTTTTGTCGAACCAATAAAAAATAATACTTAATACTGTTGCTACAACCATGGCCGACATATACGTTTTCTTTTTGCCGATGCTGTTACTTAGCGGAGCGGCAAGGATCACACCGATAATATTGGCAATCTGACCTACAGCCAGATACAGGCCGCTTAATACAAATGGAATTCCCAATAATGAGATATCCCTGAATTGATCTTCGTCTATATAATATTTAAAATAATAAACCGTAGCCCCATCACGTATCGAATTAAAAATCAATGCTGATATGCCGGCGCCCAATAAAATCCACCAGGGACCGTTGTGGAACAGATCTTTAATATCATCTTTAAGTGCATTTTGCTGTTCTTTCAGCGGTTTAACACGTTCGCGGGTCAAGGCAAAACATCCGTAGAACAAGAGGATACACATAATGGCAATGACTCCCACGGCACAGAACCAGCCATGCTGTTGTGCTTCCATAGCCTTATCATTTCCGCTGAAAAGATTAATCATGGGCATAAAAAGCAGCAATGCCACAAAACTGCCGATATAGGCAAATACCATACGATAGGTTGATAATGTATTTCGATCATCCGGCAGCGGACTGATTACACCCAGTAAGGAAGCATACGGCACATTAATAGCCGAATAAATCATCATCATCAGCGAATAGGTAATATAAGCATAGATCAAATTACCCGTTGTACCGAATGAAGGAGTGAAAAAAGTCATGATCCCGATTGCTCCAAACGGAACACAAAGCCAAAGAATATAGGGACGGAATTTACCCCAACGTGTATTTGTTCTGTCTGCTACAACCCCGACAATCGGATCGAAAAGAGAATCCCAGATGCGGGTAACCAGAAACATGGTACCTACGGCTGCCGCAGGCAGACCGAATACATCGGTATAGAATATCATCAGATAGGCTCCGAACAGTTTCCAGAACATGGACGATGCCATGTCCCCGAAACCGTATCCTATCTTCTCGGAAAATTTAATCATAATAGTATCCTCATTTATGCTTTATCTGCAGGGATAAATGGTTTGTTATTATCAATTAAACGTTTCAAAGTTTCTACCGAAGCAGAAGTAGTCAGACCATCCTGCGGTGTATTGAAACAGTAATCAGTCAGTTTATCGATTGATGAAACTGCCACATGCATACGTGTATCTGATGATGCATAATAGATATAAACTGTTCCGTCTTCATCGGCAATCCAGCCGTTAGTAAAGAGCACGTTCGATACGTCGCCGATACGTTCTTCACCTTCGGGAGCCATGAAGTAACCACCGGGAGTGGCAATAGGGCGTGTAGGATCCTCTAATGATGTCATGTACAGATAAAGTACATAGCGAAGCCCTGCAGCACAGCCGCGCACACCGTGAGCCAGATGTAACCAGCCTTTATCGGTTTTAATCGGATGTGGTCCTTCGCCATTCTTTACCTCTTTTATAGTATGATAATTACGTGAATCGATAATGCTTTCCTCTTTTACCTCGGCATTGGTGATATCATCGATCAATGCCCAGCCGATACCGCCACCATTGCCGGCATCAATAAATCCATCCTGCGGACGGGTATACAAGGCATATTTGCCATCTACAAATTCAGGATGCAACACGACATTGCGCTGCTGGCTGGCAGTTTTCAGATCAGGTAGACGCTCCCATGTTTTCAAATCTTTTGTACGGGCGATGCCTGCTGTTGCCGTAGCCGATGATAAATCGCCGGGTGCCGCATTGGGATCTTTACGTTCGGCACAGAAGATTCCGTAAATCCAGCCGTCTTCGTGTGCAGTCAGGCGCATATCATAGATATTGGTAGCAGGAATCAGATCATCCGGCATGGTTACGGGATAGTCCCAAAAGCGGAAGTTATCGATGCCGTTCGGACTTTCAGCCACGGCAAAGAATGATTTACGATCGTCACCTTCCACACGGACCATCAAAAGATATTTACCATTCCATTTGATTGCACCCGAATTCATGGTTGCATTCATGCCAATGCGCTCCATCAGAAAGGGGTTACGTGCTTCACTCAGATCATAACGCCAGAATACAGGCGTGTGATCGGCTGTTAAAATCGGGTATTCATAGCGTGTATAAACACCATTTGTTTTTTCTACCGGTGTATTTTTGCGTGTAATCAGTGCTTCGTAATTTTCGAAAAGGGCTGCGACTTTATCATTAAACTGTTCCATAATGTATCACTAAATATATCTGTTAATTATTTATTTTATTTATTGTTTTCGTACAGGTTTACGTCTTTTGAAAATAAAGTTTTAGGATGCTGATGAAATTTAATAAAATCATTTGCTGATGCATGTCCCGGATATGGTCCGAAGAAATGGGTATCATATTCGCGGGCATTACGCCACAACAAAACATACGATACGGGATAATCTCCCATTAAAGGCAGCAGGGTTTCTGTCCACCATACTGAATCGGGTATTGCTTCGTATCCGGTTTCTGTGATAGCCAGAATTTTGTCATGTGCTTTAGCGATCGAATCCACAACAGCCAGGCATACGGCCATATCATTCAGGTATAAATTTTTGTCTTCGCGCTGATAACCGTCGAAACCGATTACTTCGATGATGTCATCTCCGGGGTAACGCTCCAGATAAGCAGCTGTATCTTTCGGTTCGGTACCGGTAGAGTAGGCATATAAAATCTGATCGGCTGCACCGTTTTGTTCCAGATAATCGGTAGTCATGCGCCAGAGTTGTTTGTATTCGTCGGTAGTACACAGATCCTGTCCCCACCAGAACCAACTGCCTGTATGTTCGTGCCAGGGGCGGAGCAGTACGGGTACTTTTGTGCCGTCTTCAGTTTGCAAAGAGCAGATAAACCGGTTCAGATTATTCAGCCATTGCTGGAATTTCTCATAGTTTTCTCCGCCGGGCAGAATCGAGGTAACCACGGTTTTATCACTTACATCCCATGAGTCGCCTCCGGTTTTCGGATTACGCGGATGCCAGCTGA
Organism: uncultured Parabacteroides sp.; assembly: GCA_947074335.1. Lineage (GTDB taxonomy): Bacteria > Bacteroidota > Bacteroidia > Bacteroidales > Tannerellaceae > Parabacteroides. The sequence continues at coordinate 25,867 of CAMTPG010000001.1, read as the reverse complement.
ACGAAACCAATCCGCCGCGTTGATATTGTTTAACAGCCTCCTGTCTGATCAGATCAAAAGGCACCTTGTCAATACTTAAAGAATCACCCAACTCTAGGTGTCCCAGATCAAAACTGACTACTGCCGGATAATCGCCGCAAACGGCCAGTACATCCGAACCATCTTCCACAAATTCCCAGTCTTTGCCGTAAACGGTGTCATCGTGATGACCGAACATTACGCCTTTAGGAGTAGTAGCGCGCAAATTGTCGCGCAGAATTTCTTTCGAAGAACGACTATCCTTATTTGTCGCCTCATTATTTTTGGCAGGATTACAAGCTGTGAGTAAGCCTGCACTGAGCAGTGTTAACAGTGTTACGTTTTTCATGATTGATTTTTTAGCAAAAGTACAGGCTAAAAAATCAATTTACTAATACAATGTTATCTTAAAAATGTATTATTCATTTTTTTGCTGATTTTACCTGAATTCTTTCGTCCGAAACAATCTTTTTTTCAAAAATCCGACGCTCAAAATCAATGGGTCTGTCTGTGAAATCGGGCACATTATACGAGTAAATATCTCTGTCATAAAAGGTTTTCGGATCGCGCTGCGGAAGCATAAAGGGTTTGCTTACCTGACCATCATCATCTACGGAAGCCAGATACAATCGGGTGTACAGGCCATCATCCCGGCGACTGCTAAATACAAACCAACGCGAATTTTTTGTCCAATTGTGGAAACTTTCGGTATCATTGCTATTCACTTCTGATAGCATTCTAAATTGATTTGTGGTTAAATCCAGCAAACCCAGATCGGCCTCTTTATGCCAAATTGGGAAGTTCCCGTAATCGGCCATTGTGAACAAAATATATTTCCCGTCGTACGAAGGACGGGGAAAAGTAATACTTTTCGATAATGTATCGGCTAAAATAAGCGTATCGATCTTATTACCAAAGGTTCCCGCATCGGGTTCGAATGCAATGCTGCATAAATTATACCGGATCTCTTTATAGCCGGCCGGTATCTCTTGTACCGAAGCCTGACAGAAATAAAGTGTCTTACCGTCGGGCGAAAAAGCGGGATATGTTTCAAAGTATTCATCTCCTTCAAGCAGATCACAATGTAAGAGCCGGTGTGATTCGGGATGATACACCACAATATCGGAAGCCAGATCAATAACCTCGATGCGCTCTTCACTGTTTACATGAAACGACTGACGGGTATTGTTGGTTGAATAGGCAATATAACTGCCATCCGGATGCCAATAGGGATAAACGCACGATGCCAGTGTCTGATCTGTCTTCGTATTGAGATATTCGGTATCGGTACCTCTTTTCAGATAAGTAGCTCCGTGATCTCCGCGTATGTGCAGACTGAATTGTTCGGGGTTGGTCTGATTAAATGTGTGACAATTTACACACATACCTTTCACCAGCGTATTTTCCACCAGTGCGGTTTCTTCGAAGGAAGAAAGATCACGCTGATAAATTCCCATTTTACTATATACTTCGTAACCCGGCGCAATTTTGCGGTAAACCAAACCATAATCTACCGGATAATTACTTAAATAGACCGGAAAAGAGCGATAATTTTTCCATTTACCATCTTCTTTTGCCTGAACGGTAATCATCAGGCTGTCGCAATGATTGGCCTCTTCCAATATTTTTTGCCATTGTTTCACCGGGATATCCATGATTTTTCCCTGTTGGTGATACAATTCCCTGTTGTTTGCGAAAATGCGGATATCCATTCGCTCGCAGTCGTCCGTTTCCATATTAAAATTCAGCGGCGCTATGTTGCGCGGAATCGTAACACCGATATAATCGGGATAGATCGGCGGATAAGCGGCGATTTCTTCAGGCGAATTAATCTGTTCGCTACAGGCGCTAAGCAGCAGCAGGCAGCAGGCAAGCGTTTGTATAATTGATGTCTTCATGCGGGTCAGAATTAAACAAATAATAAATAATACCAGTATGTTTTACCATACTTTTCTTTCAGGATCGCTTCGGGTTGCTTTTGTTTCATATAGATATGTGCAAACTCGGATACACCATCCAGCACATTGCGCGAGATACTCCAGGGCAATCCGTTAAAATTCGGATTTTGTTGCGTCCACATATAGATCAATGCCTCCTGATATGATTTCGGGATATGCGTGTAATTCATGGTGCGTCCCAGCGGATAATAAGTCATAAACCGCTCCAGATCCTTATTTTGTAATGTGTATCCCAGTAAATATTCAAAAGCCAGCCTGTTCTCCGGATTTTGTGCCAGCAGCAATCCCAGCATATCCTCCATTTCGGTATCACTATACAGAAAATCGTTGATGTAACGCGATTTGCGCAGGCGCGCCATTTCGGGATTACCGGCTATGGCCGACTCGTTGCCGGCATATTTCAGCATCGTATCGGCCCATTTTTTATGAAACAGGGTATGTTGCAGGGCGCGGAGGTATTTTTCGGCTACTTTATATTGTCCGTTGATGAGGTTTGTTTCGGCCAGTCGCCGGAAGGCACGACTACTTTTGCGGTAATCGGGAATGGCCTCCATCGCCTCGAACGTAAAGCGTTGTGCCGTATTGATCATGCCCAGCTGATAATAGATTTCATTACTCACCAGCGGTGCATAGAAATCGCGTTTGAACGACGGGATCAACCCTTCGGGACCATTCTGATAAAACTCGAACATCCGGTCACCCAGCTGATTATTTTTGGCCAGTGCCAGATTCAGACAGGCTACACTTAATGGCGATGTCGGCGATTTTTTCTCCGCCTCTGCGATAACGGCATTCCATTGTCCTGTTTTAGTCAGGTAATCGTATCTCATGATCTCCTCTTTCATCGGATCGGCAGCCTTGTAAATCCAGACAAAGCCGATGCCTGCCACGGCTGTCAGGGTGAGGATGAATCCTCTTTTTTCGGGCGATTTCAGCAGACTGAATCCGCGCATCAGCCAGGGAGTTGCCACACAGAGCGCAACTGCTGCCAGCCCGGTAAAGGTATAAAGTTGCGGAAACCGGTAATAACCGATGCCACTGAGTAATCCGGCAAAAGCATATTGCGTAACCAACTGTGCCAGTAACGGAATCAAAATACCGGCCAGCACCAGCAATCCCAGACGGAGCAGGGCGTGAGCTACTTCTTTGCGACGCATCGCTTCACGAAATTCATAAATCACAGCCCAGGCAATGAACAAAAAATAGACACTGCCTGCCACTACATATAATACAGGCAACGAAACCAGAATGCAAATCACCCGATTGGTTAAATTTCCAGGAAAGCGCATATAAATGCAACAGGCAGCCAGTGAGAAAATCGTACCAATCAGCAATCCCGACAATGCATTTTCGTCGCACAAAAAGGCCCAGAAGGCAATCGAAGGCAAAAACGAGAGTAATCCGTAGGTTGCATCTGCCTTTAGCAGGCGCCCCAGTCGGAATACCAGTTGCCGGATAATTACGAGCAGCAGTGCAATAATCGCCGCGCCGATCCAGGGATAATAATAGAACTGAGTCAGAAAATCAGCGATATAGAAACTTATGCCGCCGGGAACAAGGCAGCGCGATTTCAGATAATCGAACGTAAACTGAAACAGCTGGAACTGTTCCTGATAATACAACAGGTATTTATTGGCAAGACCCCACCACAACAGAGCGGCCAGTGCAAAGAGTATCGGAGCTATCCGGTTTACGGATGAATAAACATTCGAATGTTTCATATATAGTACTACTTAAATGTTTCAGACTGAGTTTGATGATATACTTTTTCCAGTTTCCTGCGATCGAACGGAAGCGCAGAACCGGCCAGTTCCGGAATATTGTATGATTTTAGGGTAAGATCATACCACTCCGGATCTTTTTGAGGCAAAACAAACGGTTTGTACGTTTTGCCTGTGCTGTCAATGTAGGCAAAGTAGGGTTTACCATATAATCCGTCGTCGCGCTTGCTGGCAAATACAAACCAGCGACTGTTCGACGACCAGCTGTGATAGGTATCCGAACGATCCGAATTTACCGCCGCCGGCAACTCAACTTCTCCGTCAGCAAGGTGCATCAGATACAAATCGGTTTCGCGGTGCCAGATTGGGAAGGTGCCGTAGCCGGCCACGCAAAATAGTAAATATTTTCCATCCGGTGATAATCCGGGGTGCGAAGCCGAGCCGGTTTCGCGACTGCCCTGCCAGATGATTTCGATTTCGCCCTGCGGCATGCCGGTTGCAGCATCAAAATTGATACGTGCAATCGAATAAAAGAGCGAATCTATATTTTCGGGCAGCTCCAGTGCCGGCGCCATGCAGAAATAGAGCTGCGTGCCGTCGGCCGAAAAGGCCGGAAAGGTATATTGTTTACTTTTGTCGGTCAGCGCCGGGATTGATGCCAGCCGGTTCTCATCAAATTCGGCAATAAGTAAATAACTGTATTCATCATAAACTTCCAGTCGTTTGTTTTGATGCGCATGAAATTCGGGTATAATATGATTACCCGAAAAGGCGGCATAACGACCGGAAGGGTGAATACTGCCATACACGGCTCCCGCGGGAAACTCCTCATTGCGCAGCTGCAGTTTTCGCAACTCGCCATTCCGGTTCAGCACGGTTCCGCCCTGTTTGCCACGGATATGAAAGAGCGAAAGCGATCCGTCGTTGTTGCCATAGATGTGGCAGTTCATGCAGGAGCGATCCAGCTCGCTGTTGTCGGCAATGAGGCGCGTTTCGAAATTCTCCAGGTTGCGCTCTTCCAGCTGCAGATGATTCCACACCTCAAAACCGGGTTCGATAAGCCGGTAACTCAGGTAACTGTCTATAGAATCGGGCATGATCTGCCAGTAGAAGGGCGGATAGTTCAGCAACGAGTCGCCCTGCTGCATGGAGAAATGCACGGCAACACGGTTGCCCGTTTCCTGCTGCATAAATTTTTTCCAGCTCTTCAGCGAAAACTGTATTTTATTTTTACCCGATGCCTGCAGATGGGTTGTTTCACCCTGCAGTAAAACCTGTACTTCCGAGACATGCTCGCGTACGCCGAAATTAAGCGGAGCAATGTTGCAGGGAATGGCAATATCGGTATAATCGGGATAGATCGGCGCCGGTTGCTGCATATCGATGCGGATAGCCGGTTCGGGCCGGCAGCTGCACAACACCAGAAATGCTGTAATGACAGGATATAGCAGGATCTTTCTCATGACGGCAAAACGGCAAAATGATAATAAATCCAGTAACTGTTGCAGAAGTCAGCCTGCAGCGCTTCAATATCTTCGGGATCACGATTGTACATTTCGTTATATTGCATAAACTGTTGCACCAGATAGGGCGGAATCTGATATTTCCGCAGATTTTCGGGTGTAAGCTGTTGTTGCTGCGCCAGCACAATCAGTGCCGCTTCGGCAAAAACACGTCCGGGCATATAATCGGGGCGGTAATCGGCAAAGAAATTAGTCAAATCTTTATTCAGCAGGGCATAACTCAGCAGATACTGATAAGCGATCGGATTATCGGGATTGCATTGCAAGAGATGACGCAGTGAACCGGTAACATCGCCCGATTTACGCAGATAATCGGAATCGGGTATGCGTTTGCGAATCTGCATCTGTGCCGGATCCGACTCCTGTTGTTCCAGCAGCGCCATTTGCCGGCGGGCCCAGTTTTTATGAAAGGCTGTTTTGTCCAGCATACGCAGGTATTTCAAAGCAGCCGCAGAATCATCGTTGATGAGGTTGATCTCGGCCAGTCGCCTGAGATTACGTGTGCCCGCATGATCGGGCGAAAAGATCATACTCAGCATGGCGCAGTGTTCGGCCATGGTCATATCGCCGGCTCTGAACCAGAATTCGTTGGCAAAGAGTATCGATAGATAGGATGATTCGGGCCCTACGGACAGGATCAGCGCCTGCGATGCCGGCTGATAAAATTGCATCAGCTCGTCGGGTAGCCGGTTTTCGGTTGCCCGATGCAGGTTATGAAAGAAGCTGTTCCAGTTCATCTGATAATCGGTTTCAAGCAGTGCATTGAGCGCTGTTTTATCATTGTCGAGCAGCGCTTTGTCGAGAGCGAATATATGTTCGCGATCGAAACTGGGCCTGCCCCAAAAGGTAGTAGCCGGAATGGATTGTGCAGGCAAGATGAAAAATGCCATGCATAGCAGTGCGGCTCCTGCCCATTCTTTTTTGTACAGTTCGTGAATGATCATCAGCAGCAGACAAACCCAAGCGGCATAGCCAAACCCGAACCAGGCTATTGCCAGAAAGAGCGCACTGAGTACCAGGCGGAGTGTGCGAACCCGGATTTTTTGCCAGAGCAGAAACAGACTCATGCCGACAAGTAGCGACACGGTCGATGCCAGTGGATAGATTAAAATACAATTACGACCGGCTTCCCAACACATGATTACCGGAATGGCGATCAGGGCGATCATTGGCGGCAGCCATTTGCGGAGTATGCGGTAGCTTGCTAATCCGGTCAGCATAAGTAAGACCGAGAGGATTAGCGGGCCGCCGGCTCTGAAATAATAAAACTGAGTCAGGAAATCGCCGATCAGCAGCGAGATTCCGGCCGGTTTCTGCAGATAAGTTTCCAGAAATGCCGGTGCATACATGAAGAGCAGCATCTGTTCTTTGTGGAACAGATGATTTGGATAGCGGAAAAAGAAAAACAGAAAACAGGCCAGTGTGGCCGCCGCTAAACAAATGCCCGACAGGTTGCGTTTAATCAAGCTCATGCAGTGCCTCTTGTTGCTCCACACTTAAGGTGGGTTTAATTAACGGATAGAGAAATCGCCCTGCCGTATTATTCCAATTCTCGTTCATGAAGTTAAAATTGAAGAGTTGGAAATCGTTTTTTATCGCTTCTAATCCGGCTGACAGGAATGCCGAGTCGGCCGGTGTGGCCGTTTTCAGCTTTTGAAAGTGCTGATAACTGTAGCTGTCGTAGCCGGCTTTTTCCTCTTTCCACAGTTGAAGTGCCTCATTCTGAGGCGTACCGGAAGCCGAGCTGACCGAATCGATGATGACCGTGGTAAGTCCCGGTTCGGTAACCACCAGCAGTTCCTGAAATTTATGGCGAAGCATCATGCGCATACGGATTACGCGCATCTCTTCGTTCATGCCTTCGAAGGTGAACTGACTGTTTTCTATTTTTACCGAATCGATCGTTTCGGTGGTTGCATTAACAAGCGGAGCCAGATAGATCCATTCGCCGTCATATTCGGACGAAGGCAGTGTGCCCTGAATGGTATAAACCGGTTTGTCGGTCTGGCAGGCTGAGGCTGTAATAAACAGGAGTATAATTAAAAACAGCGGTTTAACGGGAAACATGTGTTAATGGTATTAATTGAGTTAGCGAATATTATTATTTGCGAGATACAAAAATAATCATTTTGTCCGGATTCGTGGCTTAACTGGTTGGTTTTTATCGAAGTTATTGTTATATAGCATATCCGGTATAATGAGTTTTCTTATCCACATAAGAAGAAGTCGGAAATCGAAGCTTTTTCCGGTGAAGAGGTGCCGGATTTTGTAAAACCGAATCTGTATTTTATTCTCCGTCTCAAAAAATTGAAGATCGGATGATAAAGAATTGTCGGGCCGACTTTAGTCATCCATAGGCCGACTTCGGTCGGCCCCTTGTTCAACTGATGTCAGTCCGACAATCCCATACAGCCGGTCGGGCAGCCGGTTGTCTATAAAATATCAATCGATGCTGTTCAGTTCGATTACACGACTGGCATATTCTGTGCGCAGAGGCAGTTCAATGCCTTCGTTCATCAGTACGGCACCCGAAATTACTTTGCCATTCAGGTCGATCGGTTCTCCCTCCACATTCAATTCGGTTAAACGATATTGTTTGTCGGGATTCAGACCGGCCATGCGGAAACGCGGGATTACCTGATTTACAAAGTGCTCCATTTTGTAGGCATAGAATACGGCCTGATCTTTATCGGGTGATACATACATCAACGAAGCGACACCTTTTTTGTCGTACGGCGAGATGAGGCGATACAGATCGCCCTGCTGTACAACGGGACGGATGTTTTTATACGATGCAATGGCTTTGCGGGCAAACTCTTTTTCATCCGCTGTCATATCTTTGGGCTGGATTTCCATGCCGAGGCGACCGCTCATGGCTACGTCGAATCTGAATTTGAGAGGCATGATGCGTCCGGTCTGGTGATTTTTGGTTGCACTTACATGCGAGCCCATGGCCACTGCCGGGAAGAAATAAGAAGTTCCCCATTGCATATACACACGTTGAAGTGCATCGGTATTATCGCTCACCCAGAATTCGTCGAAGTAGGGAAGAATGCCGTAGTTTGCACGTCCGCCACCACTGGCGCAGGCCTGAATTACCAGATCGGGATATTTCAGGCGGATGCGTTTCATTACATCCATCAATCCTTTATGATAATCCACGTAAAGATGCGATTGTTTATCGGCAGTGAGATAATGCGAACCGTAATTGGCAATGTACATGTTGGCATCCCATTTGATATAATCGATTTCCGGATTTTCTGTCATCAGATCGTCCACTACTTTGAAAATGAAATCCTGCACTTTCGGATTCGATACATCCAGTACTAGCTGGGTACCTCCGCGTCCGGGTGCCAGCGGGCGATTGCTTTGCGAGATAATCCAGTCGGGATATTTCTCATACAGTTCGCTCACGGTATTTGTCATCTCCGGTTCGATCCAGATACCAAATTTAATGCCGTGTTTCTGTGCGGTTTTTACCAGACCGGGCACGCCGTTAGGCAGTTTTTCGGTATCTACCATCCAGTCGCCTAACGACGAACTGTCATTCTTACGCGGATATTTATCGCCAAACCAGCCGTCATCCATCACAAACAGTTCGCCACCCATCGATGCGATATCTTCCATCATCTGATCCATGCCGGCTTCGTTAATATCGAAATATACGCCTTCCCAGCTGTTCAGCAGGATGTCGCGTTGTTTGGTGCCGGCATACAGTTTGCTGTTACGTGCCCATTTGTGGAAATTCCTGCTTACACCGCTTAAACCCTCCGGGCTGTATGTAAAGGCCAGTTCGGGCGTTACAAAAATTTCTTTCGGCTCCAGTTTATAATCCGAGGCCTCTTCGTTGATTCCGGCAAAGAAGTGATGATAACGGTTATTATCCGTATCCACACGCAATTTGTAATTGCCGTTCCAGCACAGAGCGGCACCGATTACCTGACCGCTGTTTTCCTGCGGCCGACCGTCGAGCGAGAACATAATTTCGGCATGATCGGTATGCGAGTTGCGGGCACCATCTTTGTTTTTGATGATTTTCATGCCCGGCGTAACCGGTTCGGTAGTTACTTCACCTTCGGCTGCCCAGTCGCCATGCAGGTGCGACATCCACACATCGCCGCGGCGAATCGGCATATAGCCCGATGCATATTGTTTCAGAGTAACCGATTTCTTTTCCTGATGCGCAATTTCGCTCCAGAGCTCGATTACATCCGAGTTGTCGTAAGCTTTGTAAACCAAATCGACTGTAAAAGGATAAACTTTATCTTTCAGTGTGATTGTGTACAATGTGGCATCGTTTGTTTTTTCTTCTTTGATGCCGGTGATTTCCATGTCGAGCGACATGTTGCCATCGGCATGACTCACCATCAGTGCCGGTTCGGTAACACAGTTGATGCCGAAAACCGGATAGGCCTCTTTTCCGTACGAGAGTCCGTTTTCTTCAATTTGTTTTGCTTCGTTTTCGTTGATACGCGCACCATAATACATGATTTTCGGAACGCCGCCCATCGGGGCATCGAGGAGTAATGAAGTGTTTTCTGTCGAGATCAGCACCTCATTGGTTTGCGCCATCAGCGATCCGCTGAGGCCCAGACACATGAAAAGGGATAAATAGAAACGTTTCATTTTTTCTGTTTGTTATTAAATTTAATTTCAAACTCCGTGCAAGGAGCGTTTTTCTGCTTTACAATTACATAACTATATCGGGTAAAAAAAGGTGAACTATAGAAGTTCACCTTTTTAACAAAATGTTCTTTATGAACAAAGAATGCAAAGTAATAAACCGATATCTAAAAAACCATTAATTCTTTACTTTGAAGTTGTAGAACCAGGCTGTTCCGCCTTCGCCTGAACCTGTTTCGGGAGCACATAAACGGAGGTGTTCGCCATCCATCAACAGAATGTGATAGTTGTATTCGCGTCTGTTATCCTCATTTACCTGAATACCCATCAAAGGAACAGTACCACTGAAGATCAGTTTACCTAAATCCCAACCCTCTTTTGCGATCGAAGACTGATCCCATGAAAGACTTCCTGATTCGCCGCGGCTGGTATCTACTTTTTTACCGGCGAGTGTGAAAGTCATCCAACCGTTCAACCCGTCATGCGGTAAGCCTTTGCCTTCGCATTGTTCGTCGATGTCGGCTGCCTGAACAACCCACCAGCCCGGACCGCTGTTGCTTAAGTAACCGCCGTTACCCCAAACACCGTCAGATGCTTCAGTATCCCATGTCCATGTTTGTGATGAATAAGAATCACCAAACAGATATTTATAAATTTCGGGTACATCCACATAATCTGTGATTGTTACGTCGTTCGAATAAGAAACGATAGAACCGTCCTGATTCATGCCGCGCACGGTAAGCTGTGTTAAAGGAGGAACTCCGATAATTTCGCCGCTTGTACCGGTTGCTAAGATGCTGCCATCCTGATCCAGAATCTGTACTGTCAATGCAGGATTGGTAGAAAAGGTAAATTTATTCTGATTGGCTACAGTCTGGTTTACTGAAACAATGTTTTGTAATTTTTCGGCTGTTAAATCAGTTGAAGGCTTTGGGCCGTCATCTGTGCTAGTACAAGACATCAATAAACCAGAAGCCAGTGCTAATGCTAAATATATATTCTTTTTCATGATTATTTAATCCAATTAAAAGGTTATTACATTCCCCATCCGTTGTATTCGGCATCAGAACCCCAACCCGGGTTTTGCTGCAGAGCAGTAGAAAGAGAAATCTGACTTTCAGGAATTTTGAAGAAACCTGCTGTTGCGTTGTAACGGGCTGCATAACCGCCGATGTGTGACTGGTTTGTACCGGGAGCACCGCAATAGTAGACATTTACATTCGTTTGTTTCTCGAGTGCTTTTGCAGCGATGTGCCAGCGACGGATATCATTCCAGCGTACACCTTCGAAAGCAAGTTCCCAACGACGTTCTCTCTGGATGTTTTCGAGTGAGTAAGAGGTTGCGGGCAAACCGGCACGTGAACGAACCTGATTCATACCTGTTGCATCTTCTTTCAACTCAGACTGCATCAACAATACATCGGCGAAACGAATCAGTACCAAGTCGTGAATGTTGTTCAGCTGCATATTGTCAGAACCCTGAATCCAGTTAGAAGTACCATACATTGCATTTTCGAAACAACTGTAATAGCCTGACTCTGTTTCTGTAGTTTTACAAGAAATCGGAGAAAGTTTTTTACCATAATAATCTGTTTCCTGAACGAAATCGGCCCAACCACCTCTGGTATAAGCAGGCAGTTCGTTTACATTACATACAGAAGCTTCACGACGTGCATCATTAGGTTCTGCCACAGTCCAGTCGTTTACCAGGTTCGGAGCTACCGGACCGGCACCCCATCCCTGACCAAACGGGAATGTGTTTTCGTAAGCCTGGCCACCACGCATACCGAAGTGCAGTGCATAACTGTTAGCATAACCAATTGTTGTCTGCCAGTCTGCCAGTTTGTTGAATTTAATCATAAACATGGCTTCCGGATTGATTGCATTGTCATTTTCAACCCATTTCAGACCCTGACCTGCTGTATATTCATAATCATCAACAGTAAGACGGTTTGTATAAGCCCACAGGTTACGATAATCCGGAACCAGTGAATATCCTGAGTTGTTTACACAATCATCGATATAACCGATTACTTCCTGTTTTGTCAGAGTTGAACCGTCGGGTAAAGTTACCGAAGTAAGCGGACTGTAGCTTTCGCTTACCAGTTGCGATAATTCAGAACCGTTACCATACATACCTGTGTAGAACAACCAGGCTCTGCCTAACATGGCCTGTGCACAATATTTGTCTACGTGTCCTGTTTCCAGGATCGCTGAACCGGCTCTCCAGTTCGGCATAAGATCAGCAGCTGTTTTCAGATCTAACAGAATCTGTCCCCACAATTCTTCAGCCGAAGCATTCGGATAGTCAACCGGGTCAGTAGCTGTCAGCAAAGGTACATTGCCATACTGTGAACACAATTCATAGTAGAAGAATGCGCGCAAAAAGAGCGCTTCACCCATGATTTGATTGCGTGCTTCCACTGAAGGGAAGTTCTGGCAGTTGTCCAGTGTTGCAATCAGGTTATTCGCGCGGAAGATACCTTCATAGCGGGCTTTCCAGAATTCGCGGGTCATATCTGTCTGATAGTTACCCAGCAGGTCTAAAGCCTGCATGAGTTTATCATTTCCACCGCCGCCACCGAGGTTGTCATCACTGGCCAGCATAGAAATATAGAAGAACGACATTTGCGGATTTGCACAAACCAGGTTCAGGTTCTGATAGATAGCAGTAACCATCTGCTGCGCATCTACATATGTCTCGGGATATGTATCCGTCGTTTTTTCCAAATAATTTGTTGTATCGAGTGCATTTTCACACGAGGTGAAAATGGCAGCCAGTCCTAAAGCTGCATATATTATCTTTTTCATGATGTCTGTTTATTATTAGAATTTAATATTAACACCAAACATATAAGTTCTCGGAGAAGGATAATAACCTAAGTCAATTCCTGATGCCCAAGGATCGCTGGTTCCACCGTCAGATCCGATTTCCGGGTCCATACCTTTATATTTGGTAATAGTGAATAAATTTTGTGCTGTGAAGTAAACACGTAACTGGTTCAGCGGACATGTTTTCCAGATGTTCTGAATGTTGTAACCTACTGTTAAGTTCTGAAGACGGAAATAGTCTGCATTTTCAACATAGATATCCGAGATCTGCTGGAAGTTAACACCTGAGTTACCCGGGATCAAACGCGGGAATCTGTTAGATGTTCCTTCGCCATGCCAGTAGTCATATACTTCGGTAGTGTAGTTTTCATACTGACCGTCAGTGAATTTGCGGTATGAACGAACATTCTGATGACCGAAAGCACCGAATCCTGTTACTGCAAAATCTAAACCTTTATAAGTAAAGTTCAGCGAGATACCCATTGTCATTTTCGGATGCGGATTACCAATCATTACTTTATCGTTTTCATCGATAATACCGTCGCCGTTTGTATCTACAAATTTCAGATCACCTGCCTGGATAGAATTACCCTGCAAAGAGTTTGAAGCATTGCCGTTACAGTTTTTATTCAGATAATCCTGAACATCGGCATCATTCTGCATTACACCTTCTGTTTTGTATCCCCAGAAATAACCGATCGGCATTCCTTCCTGCATACGATAAACGGGACGTGTGTTTTCAGAAAGCACATTAGATGCACCTAAGATATAACCGTCGTTATTGTTGATCTTAGTTACTTTATTCTTGTTATGAGCCAGGTTCACACTTGCACCATAGTTGAATTCGCCAACCTGATCCATCCATGATAAACCAATTTCAACCCCTTTGTTTGTTACATCACCACCGTTGATGAAAGGTGCGTTTGTACCGTATGAGTCAAGAATAGGAGCCTGGATCAACAAGTCTTTAGTTTTCTTGTTGTACCAGTCGAACATTAAATTCAAACGGTTGCTGATGAAGCGTGCATCCAAACCTACGTTTAACTGTTCAGAAGTTTCCCAGGTTACATCTTTATTCGGCAAAATGTTTGCATAACCACCCTGTGTTGCTGCATCTTTGTTGTTGCCAAACGAATACTGACCGAATGCATCGAAACCTACGGTAGCGCTATACTGGAAGTTGTTGATGTTACAGTTACCGTTACGACCCCAGCTGGCACGCAATTTCAGGAAGTCCATCCAGCTCTGGGTACTTTCCATGAACGATTCGTTGCTCATTACCCAACCTGCTGCTACCGAAGGGAAATAACCCCAGCGATGTCCGCGGGCAAAGTTTGAAGAACCGTCGGCACGCATAATCACACTGGCCAGGTATTTTTCATTATAGTCGTAAGTAACACGACCAAAGAAAGAAGCCAGCGAGTTGTCACCCCAGGGTCTGCCGTAAGCAGAAGTAGGCTGCGATTCAAGGCTGTTGCTGATGTAAGCTTTATCCCAGCTTCCAAACAGCGTGTTTGATGCGGTAACACCGATCTCTTCGCCCATGCCGTAACCGCTGCGTTCGAAAGTCTGACCAACCAATACATCGAAGTGGTTTTTCTCAGCCACATCAAAATTGTAATTGATTGTATTTTCAACAGACCAGCTCCAGCCGATACTCATATTCTGGTGTACATTATCAGTTGTATTCTGATCACCCGAATCATTGATTTTATAAGCATAGTTATAGCTTCTGTAGCTGCTTGAATTCTGCTTGTAACCTACCTGACCGCGGTATGTCAAACCTTTAATCGGCTGAATTTTCAACCAGCCCACCATGGTCATGCCATAGTTTTTCGATTTGTTATTACCCTGATCTTTATTTACCATGCTGGCAATCGGGTTCGAAGTGTATGAGTTGTAGTTAAACCAACCATCTCTTACCAGATCATCATACATATAATAATCACCGTTTTCGTTGTATACCGGAATCAACGGATTGGCACGCAACATGTTCGAGAGGTTATTACTATACTGGTTTCCTGTAGAGATACCAGATCTCTCATTGTGATTATAGAAGAAGTTTTCTCCGAATGTAATGATATCCAGATCATTTTTACGCCACAATACATGCTCCGAGTTCATACGGATTGTGAAACGCTGGAATTCAGAGTTACAGGGTTTACCCAGGATACCATCCTGTTTGGTATAAGAAACACCGGTAGAGAATTTAGAGAAATCAGAACCACCTGTCAGGTTTAATGCATAGTTCATAGTGAGTGCATTTTTATTTCTGATCTCATCCAGCCAGTTTGTTCCTTTATCTTCACCGCTCATATAACGGTTGTATTGCTCCTGCGACATGTAGTTTAACCAGTTGTAAGGTTGTGCACCAGTATTGAAGTTCAACTGATCCATAATACCCATGTACTGTCTTGCATCAAGCAATTCAGGCATCTTAGCCACATTCTGCCAGCCGATATAACCGTCGAACGATACCATGATTTTGCCGGCTTTACCCTGTTTTGTGGTCACGATGATTACACCGTTGGCAGCACGTGCACCATAGATGGCAGCCGAAGCAGCATCTTTCAATACGTCTACGCTCTCAATATCGGCAGGGCTTAAAGCATTAATATCACCCGGTACACCGTCGATAATATAAAGCGGCGTTGTTGAGCCGTTTGTACCGGCACCACGGATGTTAATTTTATAACCTTCGCCGGGTTGTCCTGAAGCGGCTGTGATGTTTACACCCGGAGTCTGGCTCTGAAGCGCTCCCAATACGTTTGTGGTATTGAGTTTCTGGATGTTGTCACCTTTCACCTGAACAGTTGCTCCGGTTACTAATTTCTTTTTCTGAACACCATAACCCACTACTACTACTTCGTCAAGACTCTGGGAATCTTCTTTTAAGACGATGCGCAGCGGTGCTGTCTGGTTGGTAACAGGGATTTCCTGAGTCAGGTAACCGATGTACGAAACTTCGATTGTGGATCCCTGCGGTACTTCGAGAGAAAAACCGCCATCTAAGTCGGTCATTACTCCGTTTGTTGTTCCTTTTTCAATCACATTGGCGCCGATAACTGCATCGCCGAATTCGTCGATAACTGTACCTGTGATCTTTCTTGTTTGTTGTACTATTTCCATTGTAGTGCCTGGTGCAGCCATTGCTAAGGGTAGTTCTCCAAGCGGGAAAATCATACATGCGCCTAAACAAAGCGTTGTTCTAATAATCCTTGAATTCATTTTTATTCTATTAATCTTATAAGGCTAAACTTAAATCTATATTTACTTTTAATTTGGTATTAAAGGGTTAACTTTTAAAACCTTAGAGTTAAGGGATCCTTCCCCATAGGCAGTGTTTTTAAATTGTTAGTACTTAATTCTTATGTTGCAAAAATAGAGGATACGGAATAGGCATTCAAATACTATTTTATCTAAAAATAATACTCTTTACAAAATTATATAAAATGAATGCAAAATTCCGCTTCGGGTCAGTGCTATATATATCATACACGGATCACACAATGATCCTGGTTTTCTTATAGTTGTCTCTGAATTCTTTAGGTGAACATTCTTTTTTCTTCTTAAAAATTCGATTAAAGTTTGATAAATTGTTAAAACCGCAATCGTAGCAAATTTCTGCGATCGAATGCTGTGTATCCACAAGCATCCGGCTTGCATGACCGATACGGATATCGGTGATGTAATCAGAAAGTGTTCTTCCGGTGCGTAGTTTAAAGAAACGGCTGAAGGCCGTGGGAGTCATATTTACCATTTCTGATAATTTTTCCAGTCTTATATTATTTTTATAGTTCTCATTGATATGATTTTGCACTTTCTGAATTCTTCTGCTTTCAGATTGTGTGTTAATCTTGGCGAATGAGGAACTGGCCAGTGTCTTATAATCTTCAACTAATGATAATTCGTGCAGAAGTGTCAGGAAATTGATTACCGAATAAAATCCCTGCTCTTCCCGGGTTTGTTTATCGAGCAAATGATAGACTTTCAGAATAGCTGAAAGCGGAAAGCTGATCCCACATTGGGCGCGATCAAACATTTTACGGATGCTGTCGAACTGATTTTTACCGATCAGCTCACTTTGCCCCAATAAGTTCGATGAAAATTGAATCGTGATTTCGCGAATCAGCGGAGAGGTGCATTCGTGTTGTTCCCAAACATGTTCGAGTTCTTTGCCTGTTATTAATACCAGATCATAATCACCAATAATCTCACTCGAATCGCCCACGGTACGTTTTACGCCATTTGCATGTTCGATGAAATTTAATTCAAATTCGGCATGACAATGTATCGGATAGGTAAATTCCGTTTTATGGCGATCGACCACATAAAAACAGTCCTTCTCTGATAAGGGTGTCATTTCATGGATGATATGACTGTTAGTAATACTCATACACTATTTCATGGTTAGATAGATTCAACTAAAAGTAAAAAGTCAGTATTTGTTTAACGTCTTACTTACAGTAAGCTTTAAATCGGGTGCAAGATATCAATAAAAAGAGATATTGGCCAATAATCTTTTAAAAAAATAATGTTAAAAAATTATTGTTCTTTTTTTAAGGGATGTATTTGTTTTAAACTATCCAGTTCGGCCAATATTACTTGTCGGGTTATTATAAAACTATCGGCCAGTTCCGGCTTAACCGGTTCGGATGGCGGTGCTTCCATTTCTAACGGATTAATCGGCTGACCGTTTTTATAAACACGGAAATCGAGATGTGGTCCGGTAGAAAGTCCGCTCGATCCCACATAGCCAATTATCTGACCCTGTTGTACTTGTTTTCCGGTTTCAATACCTTTGGCATATTTACTCAGATGCATATACGATGTTGTGTAAACCGAATTATGTTTAACCTTCAGCGTATGGCCACCGCCATTTGTGTAACCTTTGGATACGACTGTGCCGGCACCGATACTTTTTACTTCCGTACCTACAGGGGCAGCATAATCCACGCCGTGATGAGCTCTGTATTTTTTAAGTATCGGATGGAAGCGGGCATTTGAGAAGCGGGAGGTAATTCTGAAAAAGTCTAAAGGCGCCTTTAAAAAAGCTTTTCTCAAGCTGGCTCCTTCCAGATCAAAGTATTCGCGAATACTATCCTGTGTGAAAGGAATAGCAACAAACTCTTTACCCTGATGCGAAAAGACAGCGCCTTCTATCGAGGTAATATTCAGAGCCGTGGTGTCATCAATATAAGCCACATTATATACTGTCTGGAAAGAGTCGCCCTCTTTGATATCGAAAAAATCGATCTGCCAGGCATAAACATCCGATAGTTTAAGTGCTAAAAGAGGATCAGCTCCGTTTGCTTTAATTACATTCCATAAAGAGGATTGAATAATGCCTTCGGTATATTCTTTTTTTATTGTAACGGGTTTGTTGAATTCGTAAGCCAACAGACTGTCGGCTGTAAAATCAATCACGGCATAATCAATTAATGATTTGGCAAAAGCAAGATATTGAATAGTAGCCAGACTATCTTGTGTGGTAAATGTATAAAAATTCATGCCGGCACGCAACTTAGTCGGATCCAGCACATGGATAGCTGATTTTGAGATTTGATCAGCCTGTGAAGCCGAAAAACCGAGTCTTGAAAATATAGCAGCCGGATGATCTCCGTTTTTTATCAAATATTCATTGACATCCAGTGAGTCTATGCAGATTCCGAACTGGTAAATGTGCTGACCTTCGTCGACCCATTCCGAATCAAGATCTTCATTTAAATCATGTTTTTCCCGATTACATCCCGGACAGATGATAAAGATGAAAAATAGAAGTATGTAATATGTTAATTTGTTATTCACAATATAAGTTAGCTTTTCGTATTAAGGGCGTTATTTGTTTTTCAGCCACAAACTTACGGAATTAAAACGGAATATATACTATTATAATGATACTTTCTAAATGTTAATGTAGAATAAATATTCGATAAGCGTACAACTTTTATTCTTTCCTTTACATCTAACATATATATACTTGTAATTTTTATCCGCGTATGAAAAAGATGATCTTATTAATCGGAGCATTGCCGATGTTTATTTTTGCTTGCAGTTCCTGTTCGGGCGTACAAAAAAAAGAGACTGAATCGGTTAAAACGGAAGTGCCGGTTGCTGCAGTTTCGAAAAATGCAACCGATTTGCAGGGGAAATGGAATATTGTAAAAGTGGGCAATCAGGAAATAGCGCTCGAAGAGATGCCATTTATGGATTTTAATGTAAATGATAAACGGTTGCATGCCAATGTGGGCTGCAATATAATGAATGCTTCCATTCTGCTTTCTGATGAAGATGCTGCATTTTTGTCGATCGAGCCAGGTCAGGTAACCATGATGGCTTGTCCGGGTATGGATATTGAACAACAGATTTTGCAGGCTATTCCACAGGTAAAAGGTGTTAAAAACGGAAATGCTGATAATGAAGTATGGCTGATTGATGAAAACGGAAATCCTGTTTTGATTTTAGTTCAACCCTGATTTATAAATTATGAAGTTACAAAAACTAATCTGTTTCAGTTTTATTCTGATTGCCGGTTTACTGGTCTCCTGTAAAACACAAAAAGAGCTGACGGTATCATTTGATGATTTAAATGGCAAATGGTCTGTAACGGAACTCAATTCAAAAAAGTTAAATAATACCCGTTCGCAACCTTTTGTCGAATTGGATATCCCGCGGCATACCATTTCCGGAAATGCCGGATGCAACCGGATGATGGGAAAGGTTGAATACAATCCCGAACGAAAATCCATCATCCGTTTTCTGGATATTTCTACAACCCGCATGGCTTGTCCCGATATGGAGGAGGAGCAGGCTTTACTGGAGGCTTTAAAGCAGGCCGTTCGCTTTGCGCCGGAAGAGGGGACTGTTGACCGGATTGTTTTTTTTAGTGCAAACAATACAAAACTTTTTGTGCTGCAGAAACAATAAACAAAGCTGTTTAATATAAACCTGACGGATTTAAACGCATAAAAAAACATTAACCGAAACCGGTTAATGTTTTTTTGTATCAATCCTTATAATCGGGATATAATAAATATTTTTTTCTCATCTTTTTATACTTATCCAAGTCAGGCTTCCAGCTATCGCGAATTTCTTTTTCACTCATGCCCCTTACCATCTGATATCGCAGCTCTTTTGTGCCTGCCAGTAAATCAAACCAGTTAGCCCGAGAAAAGAAAAAGGCCTGATCCTTTCCTGCTTTCTCATAAAAATCCATCAGAAATTTCAAGGTTAATCCGCCTTCGAAGGGCAGTTCGCGTAAATCTACACCATAACATACTTTATCCATATGGAGCGGCTTGGTATCAAAGCCCGGTAACGAAACCGGTGTAAATGTGAAATTACCATAGCGCGAATCGGGTGCCCCCAGGATTTGAAAAGGCGAATAGGTGCCGCGCCCCACACTGATATTTGTGCCTTCAAAAAAACAAAGTGAAGGATACAGGCGTATTGATTGATCATTTGGTAAATTGGGAGAAGGTTTAACAGGCAGCCAGTAGGGGTCACCGTGGTTCCAGTTTTCCAACGTAATTACCGTAAGCTCGCAGGTGTCCGGATTCGCATTGAGCCATCCTTCGCCATTGATCATTTGTGCCAGTTCGCCAACAGTGAGTCCGTGCAAAACCGGAATAGGAGCAACACCTACAAACGATTCGAATCCTTTTTGACGTACCGGGCCATCTACAAAATCGTTCGGATTGGGACGGTCCAATACCACGAAAGGTTTTTTATTGGCAGCACAGGCCTCCATGGCATATTGCATGGTGCTGATGTAGGTATAAAAGCGGGCACCCACATCCTGAATATCGAAAACCACCACATCCAGATCTGCCAGCTGTTCGGCTGTGGGCTTTTTGTTTTTTCCATATAATGAGATAATGGGAATGCCTGTTTTTTGATCACGACTGTCTTTTACCGTGGCACCGGCATCGGCTGTACCCCGGAAGCCGTGTTCGGGAGCAAATACTTTAACAACCTCAATGCCATTATCCAGTAATGCATCCAGTACATGTTGTTGATCCTGATGTTCAAGAATCGATGTCTGGTTTACAATTAAACCTACGCGTTTTCCGTTTAAGAGACGTACAATCTCATCCATTCGTTCGGCACCCAGCACCAGCGGATCTTTTGTTTGTGTAGTTGCAGATAATGCAGAGGCAAAAATGAAACAAAGCGTCAGGCAGACATTAATGAATCGTTTACTCATAAAAAATTAAAATTGATTTTTCCGTTTCACAAAAATAAGTAAACTTTTTTCTCGGCCTAATTTTAGTGCGCTTTTTAACTACCTTATTTTTTGCAGGGTGATGCAGGTTGTTTTGTATGCTCATTGTCTGTTATCTTTGCAGGTTAAGCTTTATTCATTATCTTTGTCAGTCTTTTAACACACAAATATGGATCCATTACAGATAATTTCCGAATATTATTCGCCCGATAGTGAGGCTTATCATATTCTGGTAAATCATAGTCGCAGTGTGGCCGATAAGGCGCTGGAGCTTGCAAAACAGCATCCCGAAATGAATCTTGACCTTCAATTTATAGAAGAAGCGGCACTCTTGCATGATCTGGGTGTATTTTGCTGTAATGCACCATCCATTGATTGTCACGGCGATTCGCCGTATATCTGTCACGGTTATCAGGGAGCCGAATTGTTACGTAAAGCCGGTTATCCGAAACATGCACGTGTTTGTGAGCGGCACACCGGGACAGGCATTACCCGTGAGATGATTGAAACGGAACAATTGCCTTTACCTCCCGGTGATTATGTTCCCGAGACGCTGGAAGAACAGCTGATTTGTTTTGCAGATAAGTTTTTCAGCAAGACAAAACCGGGAAAAGAAAAATCCGTCGAAAAGGTACGCGCCGGACTGCAGAAGCATGGAAATGAAACGGTTGAGCGGTTTGATAACTGGTGTAAACTCTTTTTAGGGAAATAAAACAGTATGGTCATGTTGAAATGTTGTATCTTTGTGCCTTGTAACTCTGCAATTAACATGAAAGACGTTTTCTGTGCCGGTGGTATATATTATTCTCTTGTTAATTGTATATGATCAATTCTCAACTGAATATGAAATACAAATGCCTGATTATCCTCCTGATTCTTTTCGCAGTGAACGGGTTGGCTCAAGCACAAGACATAACTCCTACGGATACAACATTGCTTGTTGTAGGTGATACGATTGTGCCTGTTAGTCAGGACAGCAGCATACTGGCACTCGATACGGTTCCCAAGCGTCCGGCCGGACTCGATGCTCCCGTTACTTATCAGGCAAAAGACTCCATGATTCTTACCCAGGGTAACTGGGCCTACCTGTTTGGTGAAAGTGATGTGAAGTATCAACAGATTGAACTTCAATCCGAAATCATCGAAATGAATATGGACAGCAGCATTGTTTTTGCCAAGTTCGGCCTCGATTCGATTGGTGATGAGTTTGGTTATCCGTTGTTCAAGGATGGAGCCGAAGAATATGAATCGAAAACCATGCGATATAATTTTGGCACCAAGAAAGGATACATTACAGATGTGATTACCCAGCAGGGTGAAGGGTATGTTACAGCCGGTCAGACCAAAAAAATGGATGATGATGTAATGAATATGGCCGGCGGGCGATATACCACCTGTGATGAGCATGATCATCCGCACTTTTATATCCATATGACGAAAGCCAAGGTACGTCCGGGCAAAAATATTGTAACCGGACCGGTCTATATGGTTTTCGAGGATGTGCCGCTTTATCCCATTGGTCTGCCTTTTTGTTTCTTCCCCTTTTCAAGTAGCTATTCGTCGGGTATTATCATGCCCACATTCGGTGATGAAAGTGTGCGTGGATTTTATTTACGCGACGGTGGTTATTATTTTGCTCTTAGCGATTATATGGACCTGGCTGCCACGGGCGAAATTTATACAAAAGGATCGTGGGGACTGGCTGCCCGGTCGTCTTACCGCAAACGATATATGTTTAACGGTAATTTCAATGCCTCTTATCTGGTAACCAAACTGGGCGATAAAGGCTTGCCGGATCACAGTGTTTCAAAAGACTTTAAAATTGTATGGACACACACGCAGGATCCGAAGGCTAATCCCTATCAGTCGTTCTCTGCCAGTGTGAATTTTGCCACCAGCAGTTACGATGTAAATGATATAAACAGTTACTATAACAGTGACCGTGTTCAAAATACAAAAGGATCGAGTATAAACTTTACACAACGCTTTCCCAATAGTCCGTTCAGTCTTTCTGCAACGATGACGATTAATCAGCGTACGCGAGACTCCACCATTGCGGTTACTCTTCCCGATTTAACCGTGAATATGAGTCGTATCTATCCTTTCAAACGTAAAAACGCCCTGACTAAAGAGCGCTGGTACGAAAAGATTTCGATGAGTTATAACGGTTATTTCAGAAATAGTATCGTAGCTAAAGAGGGACATCTGTTTAAATCGAATCTGATCAAAGACTGGCAGAATGCTTTCCAGCATCAGATCCCGATCAGTGCCACATTTAATATCTTTAAGTATTTCAACATTTCTCCCTCTTTTAATTATACGGAGAAATGGTATACCAATAAGATTGAAAAAGGATATGATTTCCAGAATAAGACAGTAGTGAACCGCGATACCACCTATGGTTTCTACCGATTGTATAATTTCAATACATCGGTTTCGGCTTCTACCACACTCTATGGTTTTTACAAACCCTTTTCAATGTTTGGCGATAAGATTGAAATGATCCGGCATCGTATGGAACCTTCGGTAACGCTGAGTTATTCGCCCGATTTCGGAAAATCAAGTTTTGGTTTCTGGAAAAGCTTCCAGTACGAAGATCAATACGGTATCATGCAGGATGTCTATTATTCACCTTTCGAAAGTGGTTTATTCGGTTCGGTTCCTTCCGGTAAAAACGGAAGTGTCAGTTTTCAGCTGGATAATAATATTGAAATGAAGGTGAAGTCCGATAAAGATTCAACCGGCGTGAAAAAGATCAGTCTGATTGATAAGCTTTCACTCGGGATGACTTACAATATGGCAGCCGACTCATTTAAATGGAGTGATCTGAATGTAGGTTTGCGTCTGAAACTTTCAAAGAACTATACATTGAATCTGAACGGGGTATTTGATACCTATACTTACGGATACAATGAAGTGACAGGACGTCCTTACCGTGTGGATGTGCCCCGCTGGAAAGCCCGTAAGGGATTAGGTCGTCTGCGGTCTACCGGAACCAGTTTCTCCTATACCTTCACCAACGATATGTTTAAAAACTGGTTTGGTCTGGGTGGCGGAGGCGGAGATGACGGGCCTTTGGCAAATGATCCGAATTCGCCGTACGAACCGGTGTTCGAACAGCTCTCCGACGGCACAAACGGACCTGAAGAGGCTCCCGAAAAGCAGGGAGGCCGAATACGCGGGGCTAAAAAAAGTTCGGGTGATTATGATGATGACGGGTATATGATAAACAACATTCCGTGGAGTCTTACTTTTAATTATGGTCTGACTTTAGGATATGGTGATTTTAATCCCAATAAAATGGAATATGATTATCGTTTAACCCATTCGCTCAATTTCAACGGAAATATTCAGCCTACCAAGAATTGGCGTTTTAATTTTAATGCGACCTATGATTGTGATGCGAAGAAGATTTCGTATATGACCTGTAATATTACCCGCGATCTGCACTGTTGGCAGATGACTGCCAGTTTTGTACCCGTGGGACCTTACAAATCGTATACTTTCAATGTGGCGGTAACTTCGTCGCTGCTCAAGGACTTGAAATGGAGGAAAAGTAGTAACTATCGTGACGGTCAGACCTGGTATTAACCGGCCGGCCGCATTTCAGATAAAAATAAAACGCCCGTTCAGTATTACCATTGAACGGGCGTTTGTTTTGTTTCTTCCAGATAAGCATTGGTTTTGCTGAAATGCCGGTTGCCGAAAAATCCGCGATAGGCAGAAAGCGGCGAGGGGTGAGGCGATTTTAATATCAGGTTCTTTTCCGAATCAATAAATGCACCTTTGCGCTGCGCGTATGATCCCCACAACAGATAAACTACATGTTCCCGCTTCTCATTCAGTTTATGAATAACAGCATCGGTAAATGTCTCCCATCCTTTATTCTGATGCGATCCGGCCCGGTGTGCCTGCACCGTAAGTGTGGCATTTAGTAAAAGAACACCCTGATCGGCCCAGCGCATTAAATTACCGGTGGTCGGTGGTTTCTGTCCGAGATCATTTTCAATCTCTTTATAGATATTGACCAGCGAAGGCGGAATCTGAACGCCATCCTGCACCGAGAAGCACAGACCGTGAGCCTGGCCCGGTTCGTGATAGGGGTCCTGTCCTAAAATAACCACTTTAACCCGGTCGAACGGACAATGGGCAAAGGCATTGAAGATATCGCCTCCCGCAGGATAGACCGTCTGGTTTCTGTATTCATTTCTGACAAACCGGGTAAGCTCTTCGAAATAGGGTTTTTCAAATTCACCGGCAAGTACTTTTTTCCAGCTTTCTTCTATTTTTACCTCCATGGATTATGCTATAAATTTCGGATAACCGAATGTTGTTAATCTGTTTATTTCGGACAAAGATAAAGAATCCGGCAGACATTTGCCTCATGCTGCCGGTTCTGCGGCTGATTTCTTTTTAATCTGTATATGCTATTTTTTAAGAAATATTTGTTTTACTGCCATGGATTGCATACTTTTGCAACCGTTAAAAGAGGTTCGGTAGCTTAGTGAATAGAGCGTCAGATTCCGGTTCTGAAGGTCGTGGGTTTGAATCCCACCCGGATCACAAATATAAAACCGTTATAATCAGCAGATTATAACGGTTTTTTTCTTTTTTACTCCGATCGTTATGGAAAACCGGCATAACTACCTGATAAAATGGACTGAAAAATAACTGAAATTCCCTTGCAAAGGGATTTCAACTGCTTTACAAAGGGATTTTAATCCCCTTGCAAGGGGATTTCAACTATTAAAAATGAAATCCGATGCCGATAAAATAAGTGTACCGGAAAATTTCATCCGGGTTAGCGAAAGAATAAAAATGAATCGGAGTTGATTCTGTCCGGAGAAGGAATTTTTATCAGGGTGATATAAAAACAAAAAAGACCATCCGAAGATATCGGACAGTCTTAAAATAAAGTGGGCGTTGACGGATTCGAACCGCCGACCCTCTGCTTGTAAGGCAGATGCT